>SPBW01000242.1 GCA_004525685.1 Candidatus Atribacteria bacterium | reverse complement strand
CGCAGAATATTAGCTGCACAACTTCGCCAGCAGTTGAAGCGCAAGACATTGAGAAGGCGCTTGAGGTGATCATCGAGCTCATCATTACCAGGAATGTAGGAACCGAGCATGAAGCTGACGGAATGCCTCAGTTGCGGGGTCTACCATTGTATTTTGTACAGATGGACAGGGGCTGCTCATCAGTAGATGAGTAGCTTGGGAGTTGGCCTTCAGGAGGCTCAACTCCTTGTTCGATTCCTGTTGATCAGTAGACGGCTACTCAGCTATGCTGAGTAGCTTGGGGAGTTGCTTGGCAACTCCCTTAGGATGGACGAGGGTAGAGTGTCTGGCTGCTCCGCGAGCAGCTTGGGGGTCCGCGGTCTCTGACCGCTCGGCTCTGAAATGCCGCCCCGTTTTTTGTGCCGTCGAGGAATGTCTGCCGGGTACATGGTGGGCGACTCAGCAAGCTGAGTCGCTTGGGAGTTGCTCCGCAACTCCTGGGTGGCTGATTAATTGCCTTGTGTGGCTTGGCTGCTCCGCGAGCGGAGCAGCTGCAGTAGACGAGATCGCCTGGATGGACGAACTCATGCTGCAAGGAGGCATACACATGGATCCCCACCTTTGTATTGGCATCGATGTCGGCTGCAAGGCACACCGCGTCAGCATCGCAACCCCAGACGGCTCAATCCTGGAGGAGTTCGACATCTCTCACACCGATGCCGGTTTCCAGGACTTCTTCCGCTGAGTCGAAGCACGCAGACAGCAGCTGGCTTTGCCTGTTGCTGTCGCAATGGAAGGGTACAACGGCTACGCACGTCCTCTCGATCGGCTTGTCCAAGAGAAGGGCTACCGGTTGTTCAACGTCAACAACCTCAAGCTCGCTCGCTTCAAGGGAGTCTTTCCTGGCGCAGCCAAGACCGATCCGATTGACACACGAAAGATTCTCGAATTGTTCCGCCCCAAGGATCAGTTACCGATGGCCAAGGACGCGATCCAGGAAGTCGTGTCTATGCCTCTCGTGAATGAGAAACTCAAACGCCTCAGCCGGAGAAGACGTAGGCTTGTGATTGAGAAGATGCGCGTCCTGAACCGGATGCAGGCCGATCTTCAAGCCGTCTGTCCAGAGCTTCTTGCTGCGACGAATGACGCTGACAACTTGTGGTTCCTTCGCTTGCTTATATTCCGAGAGGACCTACGCCAGTTGGCACGACTGTCCGTCGACGGCATAATGGTGCGTCTTCACACACCAATTATGGTTGGGCAGGCTGAAGAGAGGTACTCGATTAAACTGGCCTCGTGGCCTCCTCTCTGTGTCTTGGCCACGGCGACGTGGGCCTTCGGGAATCCGATCGAGGGCAAGCGCATACTCGATCCAGAGCGCTTCTGCCAGTGGACCGACACGCCCGCGAAGCTCTTGGTGCGTGCGGCACTCGAAAGTCAGGGAGGTGCACCATGAGGGGTGCGATATTCTTCTCAAGCAAGTATGGCAGCACCGCGCAGTATGCTCAATGGATTGCCGAGGCCACTTCGCTGCCGGTCTACGACCTCGACGAGACCGATGCCGCGCTGGCGAAGTTTGACTTCCTGGTGCTCGGCAGCCCTGTGATCTATTACAAACCGATGTTCCACCGGTGGGTGAAACGCAACCTGGACGACATACTCGGCCGACCGACCGTGTTCTTCAGCGTGTCCGGCGCCGGGGCTGGTCCCAAGCTCGATGGCTGGCTGGCAGACTCTTTGCCGGCCGCATTCGTATCGCATGCGGCCCATGTAGCGCTGCGCGGCCGGCAAGACCCAGAAGAGCTGAGTCGGTACGACCGCAGCATGCTGATCATAGGCGGCCTGAAAAACCCCGACCGCAAGGCCGCCAAGGAAGAAATACACGGCTTTGATTTCATGGACAAGAAAAGCATCAGGCCTATCGTCGAGAGGATACGGGAACTGCAGGCCTGACCAGCCCCCCATGGCCGATCCAGACACAGAGCTAGCACCTTCCGACGGCCAGACGGATAAACCCGCGAGACACACAACAAGTGAAATCGTCTTCCCTAGAGGGTTTCATGGTCTGACGCCAGCCAGATGTGGTCAACCATCACCACGCAGCTACGCACTGTGCGATTCTCACAGTCCCCCAGGCTCCAAAGATAAACCGGTGCTCGTCGTCACCACGGACCCAATGACTTGAAGATCCAGGAGGGATGTTCGGGTCTTCTTTCTTGGTGTTTTCGCGCGAGCAAGAATTGACCTTTGCGATGAAATGACTTCAATCCGTGTCTGGTTCTCGATGAACCGAAATCCCTGTTGATCAATGACATGTTGAACTCCCTCAGTCCGTTGGTAGGCATGATGGAGCACGCACGATCGCGAGTTTGCCCAAGTCATCACATGGCTGTAGTTTGACATGCGTAATGGCTAATTCAGCCCGGCTGAATCTTCAGGGCACATGATGAGAGACGCTAGCGAGGATGGGAGTAGCCAGAATAGGGATATCGAGCGGAGCGCTGCAGGCTGCGCGCGTGCACCATCGCACACGAATCATGGTTCTGTGAGGCAAGATTATGGATATGTTTGAGCGACTTGAAGATATAAACGAGCGACCTGAACCGTTTGAGTTCTACACGGCGGCTGACCTGTGGACTGACGAGCACATCTCAGAGCAAATGCTCGCGCGCCATCTCAATACCGATATCGATGTGTCATCTCGTCGAGGTGCATTCATAGACCAATCGGTTGCCTGGATTGGGTCGCATTTCAATGTCGGAACTGGCACCCGGATTGCCGATTTCGGCTGCGGTCCCGGACTCTACTCAAGCCGACTGACAACGCTCGGTGCAAATGTAACGGGTATTGATTTCTCGGCACGGTCAATTGAACATGCACGCACAGTGGCAGCACAGTCGGGGATGACCATCGAATACGTCAAGCAGAACTACCTGGATTTCGAAACGGAAGACCGTTTTGACATCATCTTGATGATATTCTGCGACTTCTGCGCGCTCAGCCCTGCACAGCGCATGAAGATACTTGAGAAGTTCCAGACCTTCCTAGCGCCAGGGGGATCCGTT
>SPBW01000145.1 GCA_004525685.1 Candidatus Atribacteria bacterium | reverse complement strand
CTGCGGCGATACAATGGAGGGAGAAGACGCGAGCCGTCCTTGCACAGCGCTTTCAGCTTGGCTATCAAGGCGTTGGGCTTATTCATGAGGCAGGAAGAAGTTTCATTCTCTTCAAGAAGGGAACGAGACGGACAGCATTGGGTGCTGCAAGAGACTGAACAAGGAGAGGACTATGCTGAGCAAGAGTAAACTTGCAGGTCGAATCGATCATACACTTCTTGGGCAAACCGCAAGCAAGCAGGGCATCAAAGCTCTCTGCGAGGAAGCTGTTTTGCATGGCGTCGCGTCGGTGTGTGTCAATCCATGCCACGCAGCATTGGCGAAGAGCTACCTAGCGGATTCAAACGTTCTGCTGTGCGTCGTTGTCGGCTTCCCGCATGGAATGTCTACCAAGGAGACCAAGGCCTTCGAAGCACAACAGGCGATAGGCGACGGCGCAGATGAGTTGGATATGGTCATCAATGTTGCCGCGCTGAAAGAGGGCGACTTCGCCACAGTCGAAGATGATATTCGTGCCGTTTGCGCAGCAGCAGAGAAGGCACCAACGCCTGTACATGTCAAGGTGATTCTTGAGACTGCCCTTCTCACTGATGAAGAGAAGGTTGCTGGGGCCATTCTCGCTAAGTCAGCTGGCGCTCACTATGTCAAGACGTCGACCGGCTTCGCATCGGGTGGAGCGACACTCGAAGATGTTGCCCTTCTCCGAAAGACAGTCGGAACAGAGATGGGGGTCAAGGCCGCTGGCGGAATCCGCGATGCAACGATTGCGCAGGCAATGATCGAGGCGGGGGCATCTCGCATTGGGGCCAGCCGCACAGTAGAGATCTTGGGTAGCATCGAGTAAAACATCTCAGCCTGATTGGGATTCCAGTTCGCGAACCCCTACGGTGAGGGCGCTGAGGAGTGAACATGCATTGTGTCATACGCTCTGCGGATCAAACCTTGTATGACGGCGACGCGGATCGAGTTGTCGCGCGCAGTCCTCACGGGGAGTTTGCTGTCATGAATGGACATGCGCCGATCCTGGCGGTCCTCGTTGCTGGGGCTATTACCGTCCATTCGACAGCACAGGAATTCGTTCTCGTGTGCAAACGCGGGACATTCAGCATGAATGGCGATCAAGCAACGATCCTTGTGGAAAAGCCGATGAAGCTGAACGAGATTGACGTCGCTGTAATTCGTGACCGCCTTGCGGCACAGGCGACTGAAGCTCCACCGGCACGTATGGATCCAGAAGAAGTCGCCTATCTAGAATTGCTATGCCGTGTGAAGGAGAACCATGGGTAATCGAGTCGTCGTCACTGGTGTGGGGCCCGTTACCCCAATCGGCATCGGAAGGGACGCCTTCTGGATGGCTCTTCAGGCTGGACGTAGCGGAGTACGCAATGTCGAAGATGTCGTCGATCTTGAGGGCATTGATGTCAAGATTGGCGCACCCGTCGACGGCTTTGATCCACTGGACTACATTGACCCAAAGAAGGTCCGGCGACTGGACCGATCCACCCAGTTTGCCCTCGCGGCAGCAAGGCTTGCGCTCCAGGATGGTGGCATCGACCTGGCAAAATGCTCGCTGGATCGATTTGGCGTCATCGCGGGCACAGGGATCGGCGGGATGCAGACATTTGCAGAAAACTTCACAACATTGATCGAACGAGGCCCTCGTCGTGTCAGCCCATTCTTCGTCCCGCGCATGATGCCCAATGCCATCTGTGGGGAGATTTCCATTGAGCACGGCCTCAAGGGATCCAACTTTGGTGTGGTGTCAGCCTGCGCCAGCGGCACTCACGCCATCGGACTGGCAGCCAAGCTGATCCAAGCAGGCGACATCGACTATGCACTCGCAGGCGGCGCGGAGGCTGTCCTGCTCACAGTCACCTACGCTGGATTTGCTCGCATGGGCGCACTCTCTGGCCGAAACGATCGCCCAGAAGCAGCGTCCCGTCCTTTTGATCTGAACAGAGACGGCTTTGTCATGGGTGAGGGATCGGGAATACTGCTTCTCGAATCCTACGAACATGCCAAGGCGCGAGGCGCAACGATCTATGCTGCCATTGATGGCTTCGGCATGTCTGCGGACGCATCGCACATCACATCTCCCATTGAGACAGGAGCGGGCGCCGCGCAAGCCATGACCATGGCCCTGCGATCAGCGGGATTGACACCCGATACGGTCGACTATGTCAATGCGCACGGCACATCCACGCTTCCCAATGATCGCGTGGAATCCCGGGCCATTCGCCTGGCACTGGGAGGTACGGCAGACACAGTCAAGATCAGTGCGACCAAGTCACAAGTAGGGCACTTGCTCGGAGCCGCTGGCGGCGTTGAAGCCATCGCCACAGTCTTGTCCATGCACCACGGGTTCATTCCGGCGACACTCAACTACGAGATACCCGACCCTGAGTGCGATCTTGACTACACGCTAGAGTCCATCCAAATGCCAATTCAGGTCGCTCTCTCCAACTCATTCGGATTCGGAGGCCAGAACGCGAGTCTCTTGTTCCAGTCCATCAAAGAATCGTAGGGACAAACAAGCACGCTTAAGGATTAGCTAAACTGCCGAATGAACCGAAGATCGTTGGTAAGGAATGCCCGAATGTCATCGATTCCATAGCGCAACATGGCCATTCGCTCGATTCCGAGACCAAAGGCGAATCCCGTGTATTTTTCAGCATCATAGCCAACGTTGCTGAGCACGGCTGGGTCGACCATTCCGGCACCCATGATCTCCATCCAGTTCGTGGCGCCAGGTGCCTTGATGTGAACCTGAACTGATGGTTCCGTGAACGGGAAGAAGTCCCCGGAGAACAGCATCTCATACCCTTCGCCAAAGAACTCCTGCGTGAAGAGCTCCAAGACGTGCTTCAGATGAGCCAAAGAAAGGCCCTCCTCAATCCACAGCAATTCGACTTGATGAAAGACCGGCGAATGCGTCGCATCTTGTGTATCGCGACGGTAACATCGCCCAGGACAGATGATGCGCACTGGCGGCTCACTCTGTTCCATTACCCGGATCTGTACCGGAGATGTGTGCGGTCGCAGCAATCGATCGCCTTCGATGTAGAACGTATCCCAATCCGCACGCGCAGGATGGTCGGCAGGGATGTTGAGAGCCTCGAAGTTATAGTACTCGGTCTCGATTTCAGGTCCTGTGGCCACATCAAAGCCCATCTTCATGAAGATGGCTTCGATTTCTCGCTGCACGAGGGTCATTGGATGTAGGCACCCCAGCGCGTGTTGACTTCCGGGAAGGGACACATCCAAGCGATCGGCAACCAGTGCTTGACGTCGCACTTCGGATTGCCGCAGCTTGTCGCGCTCCTCGAAGCAGACCGTCGCATGGTCCTTCAACTCATTGATCAGGCGTCCGGCTTCGCCGCGCGCGCCAGGCTCAAGAGTACCCATTTGTTTGAACAGCTGAGTAATGCGTCCCTTCCGCCCCAGGAACTCAACGCGAAACGACTCAAGTACGTCGTGCGCGGACAGGTTGGGAAGCTGCTGATCTAGGTCCTGTTTGATCTGGCCAATCTGCTCTTGAAGCTCCGGAAGTTCCATCATGGTCTGCGGATTATATCGGTCGCTTTTTGCGTTGACAAGCCACTTTGCTTGGTATAGTCTCACCGTACATTGAGGCACAGGCTTGATCGAAGCTTAGATATCGTCTCGACAAGCACACTCCATGCACGCATGGGCTGGCTAGGACCGGAGCATCCTTACATCGCGATAAAAGGGGACCGCAATGACCGACTACGCACTTCGACGACAGCGCCTGCTTGAGACCATCACAACTGAAGCTTTTATCGCCACCAACTGGGAGGGGTCAGATCCAGTAACCCTTCGCTACTTGTCAGGCTTCACAGGCGAAGGATCTCTCATCATCTCAAGAGATCACGCGATTCTGTTGACGGATTCCCGCTACACAGAGCAAGCCAGTCAGGAGACCTCGGGATTGGACATTCAGGAAGGCCGTGGATGGAATGGTCAAGACCTGGTCGACGGGTTAACACAACACAGTCTGACTCAAGCCACGTTCTCCTCAATCCGCGCCAGCGTATACTGGCTCAAGGAACTTGAGAAATTGGGTAACTTGAAGTTTGTGGCTGAGAAGGACCCCGTGAGTCAGCTTCGGCGGGTCAAGTCACCTGAAGAGCTCGATCACCTTCGGGCAGCAGCCAAGGTGGCCGATGCTGCGCTTGCAGAACTCGTCCCGTGGATCAAGGTAGGGATGAGCGAGGCTGAGATCGCGCTTCAATTGGAGATGCTCATTCGCAGCGCCGATGCCGAAGGGTCCGCCTTTGGCATCAATGTGTCCGCAGGGGCCAACACTGCACTCAACCACTACAATCCATTCCATCACGCAGTATCTCTGAAGCCCGGCGACTTGTTGCTGTTGGATTTTGGCGCCAATGTGAAGGGCTACCGCTCAGACATCACGCGCACTTTCGTAGTAGGCAAGCCCTCGGCCAGAGATCGTGAGATCTACGACATCGTCTTGAAAGCCAACTGTCGTGCCATCGACGCAGTTCGCGCTGGAATCACGGGGATCGCTGCCGATGCCGTTGCGCGCGATCTCATCAAAGAGGCTGGGTTTGGCGATAACTTCGGACACGGACTCGGCCATGGTATCGGGCTTGAAGTCCACGAAGCTCCTAGCCTATCGCCTCTCAGCAAAGACACGCTTGAACCCGGTATGGTCGTGACGATCGAGCCGGGCATCTACTTCACAGGCATCGGCGGCGTACGGATCGAGGATGACGCGATCGTCACGGAGACTGGATGCGAGATCATCACGGCGTTCCCGAAAGAGGAGCTGATATCTGTTGGGTAGCAGAATGCGTACTCGTGTTTTGACGTGGCTTGGGGCGATGTTGGTTCTCTGCCTGACAGGTTGCCAATTGATCCAGCAAGGCCCTACAGCAGACTTCTCGATCTCACCGCTCATTGTCTATGCAACCGAGATGTTCGAGTTGGATGGATCGCTTTCTCTCGGCACTGCATCGATTGTGTCGTATGCATGGACGCTCAGTGACGGCCAGTCACTGTCTGGGCTGCAAGTGAATACGTCGTTCCCCCACCCCGGCGCCTATTCCATCACGCTGCACGTCGAGGATGCCAATGGGAACATGGACCAGACCGAGCGGGAAGTCGTCGTCTACGCACGAACAGGAACAGTCATCCTGAACGAAGACTTCTCAGATGGCGAGAAGGCGCTGGCACGCTGGGTATTGGATCCTACGTGGGCATCAACAAGCGATGCCACCATCGACTACATTCAAGGGGCTCCGGGCAACGCGCTCTATATTCATAGCGCGGATAGCCGTTGGCATCGGCGATATCATGCCATTGAGCTTCCGCCGCTTCGCGTCGGTCAGAAGGTTGTCTTCTCTTGTCG
>SPBW01000214.1 GCA_004525685.1 Candidatus Atribacteria bacterium | reverse complement strand
ATGATGGGGGCCGAAACATTATGAGCGAGCCGCTCGTTGTCGCTCAAGGATTATCCAAGACCTTCCGTTCACGGCGAGGTCCCGTTCATGCGGCAGCGGACGTGTCGTTTGAGTGTCATGCGGGCGAGATCTTCGGCTTGCTGGGCCCCAATGGAGCAGGCAAGACGACGACGCTTCGAATGCTGGCAACCATTCTGACACCCACGGCAGGCCGGGCGAGCTTGGCAGGCTTCGATGTGGCGAGTCAGCCGGGCTCTGTTCGAGAGAACATCGGGTTCCTGGCCACGGAAACGGGCTTGTATGATCGTTTCACCGCTCGCGAGACGCTGCGGTTCTTTGGGCGAATCAACCAGCTTAGTGACGCAGACATACGGACCCGGACGGATGAAATCTTTGACACGCTGAACATGAGCGAGCTGGCCGAGCGCCGTGTGGGCAATTTCTCCACAGGCGAGAAGCAGAAACTATCGCTTGCTCGAAGCATTCTGCACGATCCGCCGGTGCTCATTCTCGATGAACCGACGTTTGGATTGGATGTTATGTCCGCGCGTACAGTGGTTCGGACGATTGATCTGTTCAGAGAGCAGGGGCGCACGATTCTGTTGTCAACGCACATCATGCGAATCGCAGAGAAGCTTTGCGATCGAATTGGCATTATGTACAAGGGAACGCTGCATGCCATCGGCACAGTGGCCGAATTGAAGGACCAATTCGGAGGGGAGGATCTGGAAGAAGCGTTCTTTAATGCCGTTGGAAACGACGAGTAGGGAACTGAATGCGAAACGGATCATGATATCCTGATCGCGCAAAGGAATTGAATTTACGAATAAGGAGGCGATGATGGGCAGGAAGGTCGCAGGTGCAGCGGTGGCGACGTTTGCCGTCGTGCTGTCGGTCGTCCTGGTGGGGGGGCAGATCGGAAGTGGTGGATTCCTTTGGTGGGGGAATCACGAACCGATCTACATTTATGGCAACGACGGCTTCACAGTCGAGAACGGCGTGTTCTCGGGAAGTGGAACAGTCGAGGATCCGTACGTCATCGAGGGATGGCGCGTGGATCATCCTCAAGCTGACTACGGTATCTACATCGATCACACGACGGCGCATTTCGTCATTCGCGATTGTGTCATCGAGGGTACGTGCTTGGCTGGCATCTACTTCAATACAGTACAGAACGGGCGCGTGGAAGATACGCAGATCGGATTGTCGGACACGGCCCTCTATCTGCTCGATTCAGCCTACAACGTGATCGAGCGCAACGTCATCGCAGAGAGCAAGTATGGCGTTGTGACGGCCGCCAATTCTCGCAACAACATCATCACTGGGAACACATTCCTGGATAACGGGCTGAATGCCTATGACCCGAATCGTTGGAACCAGTGGAATCTCAATTGCATTGGCAATTACTGGAGCGACTACAAGGGCTACGATGCAGACAGCGATGGCATTGGAGATATTCCCTACTATGCCATCTATGACAAGTATCCGTTGATGTCGCCGCCCGTCGAGTGGACGCGGGTAGCGGCTGCGGGATTGACGTATGCCGGGAATGTGGTCTCTCCCGATGGCTCATTGGTCGTTTCGTCTGAGACGCCGATTTCGCTTTCGGCGATGGATCCGGGCAGCGGCTTGGCTGAGATTCAGTATGCCATCGACCGCGGGCCGTGGTCCGTGTACACGACCCCGATCTACCTGGTTGGCGAAGACGGACCGCAGAAGCTGACGTACTACGGGATTGACTTCCTCGGCAATGCGGAACAGCAGCGAACCGTATCATTCATACTGGACAATCATCCGCCCATTACCCAGATCGAGGTTGGAGAGCCGAAGTACGAAGATGCGCGCGGCATTTGGATTACGTCGAAGTCGCAAATCACGCTGACGCTCTTGCAGGCCTCGACCTATGGCACCACGCAGACGTTCTATCGGATTGACGGCCGCGGATGGCAACTCTACGGAGCGCCGTTCACGATTAGCGGGACAGATGGCCCACATCAAATCAGCTACTACAGCCGAAACGCGTCGGGCGTAACCGAAGATCTGAAGACATTCATCATCATCAAGGACGATGCGCCTCCCAGCACTCGGGGGGCGCAGGCGCCCTCTTCTGGAGCGGGCGTGAGAATAGAAGTAGGGCCGCCAGCTGCTGTCACGCCGAGTGTCGAGACACCGGCAGTGGTCGTGAAGCCAGTGATCGAACAGCCAACCCCTGCTGTCGAGGAGTCGGCTCCGGTAGTTGAGGAGCCCGTTGTCATCGTTGAAGAGCCAGCGCCTGTTGTTGAGGCGCCGCCTGTAGAGCCCGAAATCGCATCTCCTGTGCAGACTGAATCGTCCGTGCCTGTCGAATCTCCAGTACAAACCGACTCCAACACGACCTAGAGCAAACACTATGTGGAAAAACGTACGCCTTCTTTTCTCGAAAGAACTGCTTGGTGCGGTGCGCGATCGCCGCACCCTAATCCTTACTGTCTTCTTTCCCCTGATTTTCTATCCCCTCATTCTGTCTGTGATGGGACGATTTAACGAGGTGGAGCGTGTACGTTTGGAGACGCTGACGCCAGCGATTCTCCTGGTCGATCAATCGCAGGATGCCACCTTCCAAGCTGAACTTAATCAGTCGCGCGACTTCTACTGGTTTGGCGAGCCCTCTCTGGAATCGGGTCTAGAGGCTCTGCGCAATGAAGAGGGCAATATCCTGATGGTGGTCACCAAGGAGTCCGGCGGAGAAGGTGTTGGACTCGACGTGACCCTGTACTACGATCAGTCCGATCAGTTCGCGTTTGCTGCGTCAGAGCAGGTGAGAGGCTTCCTTGAGGCCTATCTGAAGCGCGTGGTGAATGATAAGCTAGGTGAACTGGGCATTGACTATGACTCGCTAACGCCACCGATGCTGGTTCGCACGATGGATGTGTCTACTGGCGAATCGATCGGCCGCATGATCCTGAGCCGCCTGTTGCCCTATTTCATGGTGTTGGCCATCCTAACAGGAGCGATGGGCCTGGGTGCGGAAATCACAGCAGGCGAAAAAGAGCGAAGCACGATTGCCACGCTGCTTGTTTCTCAGCTTTCGCGCACCGAGATTGTGCTGGGAAAATTCCTAACTGTGCTGACGGCGTCGCTTATGTCATCGCTATTATCTGCTGTTGGATTGTTGATCGGGGTTCGCTTCTTCGGCGGCGGACTCTCGCCCATGGGATCGTCTGGCGCCGTATTCAGCCTCGACCTGGCTGCCTTTGGCTGGATGCTTGTTGTCCTGGTTCCGCTGGCCGTCATCTTGGCTGCACTGGTCATCATCGTGGGGTCGTATGCACGCAGTCAGAAAGAAGCCAGCACGTTCCTGTTACCTATCTACATGATTATTGTGCTGGTGGGCATGGTGTCGATGACCGGTGGCGTCACATTCGAGGGGCTGCGCTATCTTATTCCTGTGGCCAACGCACTCTACGCACTACAAGCCATCATCCTAGGTGACGCGAGCCTGCAGAACCTGTTCTACACCTTGGCAGCCAACGTCGTCTCCGGCGCGGTACTCATTGCCGCCGCCGTTCAACTCTTCAAGCGCGAAGCCGTGCTGTTT
>SPBW01000058.1 GCA_004525685.1 Candidatus Atribacteria bacterium | reverse complement strand
CAATGGGTGGCAACGCTGGGCGCATGAGATAGGGCGGCCTAGTGCGAGATGGCGCGATGACTGAACGAAGGATTGGATCTCAGGTTCGTACCTACAGCAACCGCGAGTCAGCGGGTATCATAGAGTGGCTCGCGCGAGCCAGGGCTTGCGTGCAGGGGCACTGCTTGAGAGACTGGGAGGTCATGATGCGCGACTACAGGATCGAGTTGGAGATCGTTGAAGGCAAGGGTGCGACCGTGGTTGGCGACGACTTCCCCAATCTGGTTGAAGAGGGTTTGTGTGCCTGGATGCTCGGAGACGAGGAAGAACCCGAGAAGAAGGTCGGCGACAAATTCCAATATCCAGGCGATCTCGGGCAACTATGTCCATGGCTCGCCGACAGCTTGATGGGGTTTGTGCGGGCACTCAACAGCGGAGGAACGCTCCCGTGGCGGTATCGCGGTACGCCGTACGAGAAGGAGATCGACCCTGACGGCGTTACCACCGAATACGTGCGGTGTCCCGATCCTACAGCTTCGGGAATCGTGATCAAGATCACGCGAACTGCCCAGCCGGAAGATGCGTAGACCACGGTAGAGGTCATCGACCTTGATAGGAGGCGATCATGACGCCAGTTTCCCTTCTGCTTGCGGTCTGTTTCGGGTGGGTGTCGCGATCTTGATGTGACAGCGGATGAAGGAAGAAACATGACTGCACGGTATGCGCACACGAATCTGATCGCCAGTGATTGGCAGCGGCTGGCGCGCTTCTATCAAGACGTGTTTGGATGTGAGCCCGTTCCACCAGAGAGGGATCTGTCAGGCCACTGGCTCGACAAGGCGACGGGAATCGGTGATGCGCACATCAAAGGCGTTCACCTGCGGCTTCCCGGCTACGGGGACAGCGGCCCCACGTTGGAGATCTTTCAGTACGATGACATGCCAAAGCGTCCATCGATCTGTCCGAACACACCCGGATTCACACACATCGCCTTCGCCGTGGAGGACGTTGCTGCGATCGCTCAATCGATTCTGCAACACGGCGGATCGATCATTGGAGATTTGACCGTACTTGAGATCCCGGGCGCGGGAGTCCTCACGTTCCAGTATTTGGCCGATCCCGAAGGGAACATCCTAGAAGTCCAGCGAATGGAGTCGATGGCCCCCTAGAAGACTCGGCACCAGTAGTGCGATGACGCCAGACGACAGACCGATTAACGAGAAGATGACCTTACATCTGGAGGGCACAAGTGACACACGATAATCTTCCTGATCGACTCGCGATCAGTGATATGCCGACAGAGAACGAGATTGCGTTCATCAAGGCACAGCTGACGGCCTACAACCACCAGCAGACTGCCGGGAAGATCGACTTCCCAGGTTTCGAATGTGAGCTTGCCATGCGGAGTGCCTCGGGCGACATCGTGGGTGGAATCAATGTCAGTTCGGTGCTCGGCGTGATGTTCCTGGAAGTCCTCTGGGTCGCAGGCGAATACCGAAAGCATGGCCTGGCTCGGCGCCTCGTGTGGGTGGCGGAACGGCTGGCAGAGAAGGCGGGGTGCGTAGGGGCAGGCACGTGGACGTTCTCGTTTCAGGGGCCTGAGTTCTATCCAAGGCTGGGGTATGAGCTGATTGGCATCTACGATGGGTATCCGTTTGGCATTACAGAGCACGTTCTCATGAAGGCGCTGCCTGATGAGCGTAGGCCAGCACGTGATGACATGCACGACGGGTTCGCCCTGATCGAGGAACCAACTCAAGAAGACATGAAGGTTGTCTATGATGGGTTCCATCAATCCTGCGTAGCCAGTGCAGGCGATGAAATGCACAACCCAGGCATCCATGTTCAACTCGTCTTGAAGGATGCCCATGGCACGGCAGTCGGTGGCTTGCTTGCCAGTACAACGATTCGCATTATGGCGCTCGAACACCTTTGGGTGGATGCTCGATACCGCGGGCAAGGCTACGGAAAAGCGCTGGTGAAGGAGGCAGAGCGGATTGCCCAAACCAAAGGCTGCGTGGCCGTTCAAGGAACCTGTTTCTCGTTCCAGTCTTCCGGATTCTTTCCCGAGGTTGGATACGAGAGGTTCGGGATTGCCAATCTCTATCTTGATGATTTTACTGAAGAGTATCTAATCAAGAGGTTCAAGTAGCTGTCGGCCCCCTGTGATTTGGAGCATGATGGATCGCTATAAGGCTGCTGCTTGCACTCAATCCTCTCGACCCGTCTGAAGGAGGCCAACACAACATGAATCGATCGTTTCCAGCGATTTCCTCGATTCTCTCGCCACAGGCACTGGCTCATGACATCGTGCCCGAGTTTGGCCTGGGGACTGTTACCGATTGCCGCTTTTTCTCCGGCGGATTCAATCATACCTACCGGCTCACGGCATCTGATGGTCAGATCTTCTATCTGCGCGCATACCGCCCCTCGTGGCGCACGTTGGCGGACATTCAGTATGAGCTGGATGTGCTGGATCATCTAGAGCAGAAGGGATTCCCTGCTCCCAGAGTCGTGCCAACCAAGGCCGGGCAACGATACTGCGCTGTGCCTGCCATTGAAGGCACGCGATACGTGGCGCTGTTTACTGAAGTCCCCGGTCCGGAGACCTCCTACGAGCAAGATCCCGAGAAGGTGGCTCGGCAATATGGCCAGGCTGTGGGTCAAATGCACAACGCGCTCGAAGGCTTTGGCAGCTCACACAACCGCTTCCACAAGGATCTTGACCACTTCATCGACAAGCCCTTGCGCTACGTTGAACCATTCCTGACCCACCGGCACGAGGATTGGGCATTCGTCCAGCAGTTCGCAGAAACCCTGCGCCAACGGATTCTCGCCATGCCCGCTGACGTGCTTGAACAGGGTGTCTGCCACGGAGACTTGCAGGGATACCATGCCAATGTTGCCTCAGATGGCAGATTGGGTTTCTTCGATTTTGATTGTGGAGGCTACGGATACCGCGCCTACGATCTAGCTGTGTTCCTGTGGTGTTGCCGTCTGGAGGATGCGGTCGAGGCACGTTGGCAGCCGTTCTTGGATGGATATCGAGATACCCGAAGTATCCGCGATCTCGATGTCCAAGCTGTCCCGTTGTTTGTCTGTGCCCGCTATCTCTGGCACATGGGTGTGCATACCCAGAACTCGCCGGATTGGGGCATTGGCTTCCTAGGTGACAAGTACTTCGACACGCATCTGAAGAGGTTGCGGCAAGCGGCAGACGACTACCTCTAGTTGGTGATCGGCGTGCTTAGCACGATCTTCGAAAGCGGATGGAGGTTCGGTGATGAACGACGCGGCGCTTGGCCAGGCAATCGAGAAGCATCTGTTGGCTCTCTGTAACGAGTTCGGAAATCGACACGTTGGGAGTCCGGGAAACAAAGAGTCCACCAACTATGCCAAGCGCGTGCTGGCTTCTTTCGGTTTTGAGACACGAGAGAAGTTGTTTGACTGCATGGAATGGGAAGCTAGCCAGAACGTGCGATTGGAGGCAGGTGGGCGCAACTGGCCAGCGCAGGCTGGCCCCTACTCGCTTCCATTCAACGGGGAAGGCGAGCTGATTGCGATTTCGACATTGGATGAACTTGAGCATGCAGACATCACCGGTCGTGTCGTTCTTCTGCACGGGGACATTGCTCGCGAACAGGTGATGCCGAAGAACTTCGTGTTCTACAATCCGCCGCATCATCAGAAGCTCGTCTCGCTGCTAGAGTCAGAACGCCCGGCGGCCCTCATCTGTGCCACGGGCAAGAATCCGGGGACGGCCGGAAGCATCTATCCATTCCCGCTGTTTGAGGATGGCGATTTCGATATTCCGTCCGTCACGATGAAGGATATGGACGGAGTCCGATTGCTGGAACATGTCGGCTCGACAGTTCGGCTCTCATTTGAATCGCGCCGCATTCCTTCGACTGGGACGAATGTCATTGGCAGCAAGGGTGGAGTTGGCACACCGAATGTCATCTTCTGTGCACACATCGATGCCAAGAAGGATACGCCTGGTGCATTGGACAATGGGGCAGGCGTGGCCACGCTCCTTGGCTTGGCCGCGAACCTCGCCCACTATCGCGGCGAGCAGCGAATCGAGATTGCCTTCCTCAATGGCGAGGACTACTACGCAGTGCCGGGTCAGATGCAGTACCTCGCCGACCTGGGCGCTCGGATTCGTGAGATCGACTTGGTTGTCAACCTTGATGCGCTTGGGCACCGAGATGCCGACATTGCGTATTCCTTCTACGGATGCTCCGACAGGGTTCGAAACCATGCGCAGGCAGCGTTCGCCCAGGATCCCGTCTTTGTTGAAGGCGACGCCTGGGTGCAGAGTGACCATACCATGTTCGTGATGGCTGGATGCCCGGCTATCGCACTGACCTCAAGTGACTTCGGCTGGCTCTGCCAAGAGATTACCCATACGCCAAAGGATGCCACGAATCTGGTGGATTGCCACAAGCTGGCTACGACGGCATTGGCGTTGAAGAGGTTTGTCGAACGCATCTGCTGAGCGTCAGAACCGTGAGTATGTCAATCAGCAATCCACATCGTGATGGCGCACGCCATGGTGTTCTGCTACAGCCACATCATCCGGCGATCCGTTGTGCGAGCGACACTTCTGTATTGAGGGTGTCGTCCAGATTTCAATACCTGCGCCAATCGACTACCCTACCAGCCTCGGCTTTCCGACATCGACAGATGGAGCCAGCTGATGGTTCCCTTGGATCTGGATTGAGCGGAGGACAATTGGACACAAACAAGAGGCTCGCAGTGGGCGCCATGTTGGCTACAGTTGGCGGCCTAGGAATCGTGCTATTGATGGTCACCGATGGGCTGAATCTTTGTCGCCGGTTTTCTCTTCGGCGTGCCCGCAGGAGCGGGTGCTGCGCTGTCGCTCTATGCACTCGTGTCGCGGCGTAACGATCGCTAGCGACGTCGCTCCGATACGAGCGGCGCGGGGCGATTGAACACACCAAACATCTGCGTGAAACCGGTGGTGCATGTGCTTCTGGGAGGGGAACTCACTGCTGCGTGTGCAGCTTCTCTCTGAGCGCCGTTTCCACGGACTTCGGCACGAACGTCGATACATCGCCGCCGTACTTGCAGACTTCCTTGACGATGGACGACGACAAGAAGCTGAGTTTCTTGGCAGTCATGAAGAACACCGATTCAAACTCAGGTGCCAGATCACGGTTGGTAAGCGCCATTTGGAACTCATACTCGAAGTCGGAGTTGGCGCGCAGTCCACGCACGATGGCATCTGCACCGTGTTCCTTCGCGCAATCGATCAACAGTCCCTCGTAGCTGACGACTTCCAGGCCGTTGATGCCAGCTTCAGCAAGCGCTGCCTTGGTGATGGCCACGCGTTCCTCAGCCGTGAAGAGGGAATTCTTGTTCGGATTGGCAACGATAGAGATGTAGAGTTTGGAGAAGAGCTTCTTCGCTCTTCGCACAATGTCGATGTGTCCATTCGTGATTGGATCGAAACTGCCAGGATAGATTGCGATGGCCATGATGCATCATGGTACTCCCGAGCCACCAACAGAGCAATCGAGCTAGGCCGACGGGCCGACGGTTGTGATATGCAGGCGGTCGGGATTCAGATATGTAGCTAGCGCCTCATGTGCGCTCTGACACGTTACGGCATCGAGCCGTCGCAGCAATTCATCAGGAGTGAGAATGGGACGATTCTGCAGCACGGAGTTGGCCAAGCGAGAGGCGCGGTGCGCATTGCCTTCCAACCCCAGAATCAAGTGGCCGCGCAGTTTCGCTTTGGCAAGGTCCAGTTCATCCTGCGGGATGGGTTCAGAGAGCATCCGATCAAACTCGGCGCGTATCAAGTCGATGACGATGGTCGCGTTGGCTGGTGCAATGCCAGCATAAGTCAGCCAGACGCCCCCGTCAGAGAAGCTATTGACGTAACTAGAGATGGCATAGGCCAATGCCCGTGTCTCCCGAATCGTGAGGAAGAGCCGGGAGCTGGTTCCATCTCCAAGAATCGAGTTGACAACCTCTAGTGCGATGCGATCGTCGTGCGCTGCCGTGGGGGCGTCGGCTCCTACGTAGATGTGAAACATGCCTGTTGGACGCTCGTAGTGTGTGATGCCGGGCTGGAAGACGGGCGGGATCCTTTGCTGCGCCTTCTCGACTGCAGACGTTGGCATTGCCCCGAAGAGATCTTCTGCAATCCGAAACACTTGCTTTCCGTCGACGGCCCCGCAGATGCCGAGAATCATGTTGTCGGGCTGATAGAGCGACTGATGGAATGCATGAACATCGGCAGCCTGAATGGACTCGATGTCTGTGCGGGTCCCGACGATAGAGCGGGCAAACGGATGTCCTTGTGCCCATACGCCTTTGCTGAAGAGATCATAGGCCATCTGTTCGGGATCGTCCTCATGGCCCCGTATCTCCTCCAGAATGACGTTCCGCTCTAGGTCGATGTCATCGGGATCGAGTTTCGGGTGGAGCGCGAGGTCGGCCAGGATGTCGAGGGCCTTGGCTAGCCCGTCAGCTGGCGCATCGGCATAGTAGAAGGTCGATTCCTTGGCAGTGGCAGCATTAAGGTGCCCGCCAACAGCGTCGATTTCGTGCGAGATGGTTTGTGCATCACGCGTCAGCGAACCCTTGAATGCCAAGTGCTCAATGAAGTGCGCCATCCCGGATTGATTCTCAGGGTCGTCGCGGCTGCCTGCACGAATCCAAACCCCAGTAGAAACAGACCGGGACTGCGGAACCTCCTCTACGAGGATCCGCAGTCCGTTGTCTAGTGTTGCGTCGTACGCATCGCCATAGAGCTCTCGAACTTCCATAGATTCCTGGATTTCGTGAACTACCAGCGGTCTTCGAATTCTGGCTGCTCGTCTGCTTCTGGTTCCTCAACGACCTCTTCGTCAGCTGGTTTGGAGGGGGCTGGCTGTTTCGGAGCAGGCTGCTGTGGCGCGGGCTTCTTGGCTTCAGGCTGAATCTCCGGCTGAGGAAGTTCGACCTCATCTGCCGCATCCTCTACGTCTTTGACCGGCTTCTTCTCCGAATCTGGGACGATGCGTTTCAGCTTGTACCGCCCCCGCTCGTCAATGTTGAGAACCTCAACCTTGATCGGGTCTCCTGGCTTGACGACATCCGTTACGCGTCGGACGTAGTCATCTGACAGCGCGGAGATATGCACCAATCCCGTGACATCAGGCGCGATCTCAACAAACGCACCATAGTCAGTTGTATTGGTGACAGTACCGTCGATGATGTCGCCCATATGGACCTCTACTTTCGGAGCCGCCTTCTCGGGAGCCGGTGAGGATTCCCCGTGCGCTCGCCCGCTGTCCTTTCTGGGGGCCGACTTGGCGTCGCCGTCGATCTTCTTCAAATCGGGGCGCCCCATCTTGTCGACGCCAATGACCTCGATGGTGATTTCATCCCCAGGACTGACGATGTCTCTCACATTGTCGACGTATCCCGATGCGAGATTGGATACGTGGACCAGGCCTTCGGAGCCATTCTTTAGGCCAACAAACGCTCCGAAATCGACGATGCGTGTAACCTTCACCTTCATGATGGTGCCCACTTCGAGTTCAGTGGTCAGGTCCTTGATCCATTCCTGAGCAGCGTACACAGCTTCGGAGCTCGGCCCGGCAATCTTGACGGTTCCATCATCGGAAATGTCAATCTCAGCCCCCGTCTCTTCAATGATCTGACGAATCATCTTGCCGCCAGGCCCAATGACCGCACCGATCTTGTCAGTTGGGATCTGAATCGTTGCCAGCTTGGGCGCGTAGGGCGACAGCTCTGCACGAGGCTCAGCAATGGCACGATCCATCTCAGCAAGAATCGCTAGACGTGCTCGTTTGGCTTGCTCCAGTGCCAGCTTCATGGTTTCAGCATTGATGCCGCCGACCTTCACATCCAGCTGGAAGCCGGTAACGCCTTCGCGCGTGCCGACGACCTTGAAGTCCATGTCGCCGTTGTGGTCCTCAGCACCCTGGATGTCGGTCAGGATGACACGCTGTTTGGTCACAGGGTCTTCGATCAACCCCATGGCAATCCCCGCCACAGGTCGCTTGAGTGGTACGCCTGCATCCATCATCGCGAGCGACGCGCTGCATACTGTGGCCATCGATGAGGATCCGTTCGACTCCAAGATCTCGGAGACGACGCGGACCACGTACGGGAAGTCCTCCTCAGAAGGCATGGCCGCCTTGAGCGAGTTTTCGGCCAAATAGCCATGTCCGACAGAACGTCGGGATGGTGATCCGATGCGTCCGACTTCACCTACCGAGAAGGGGGGGAAGTTGTAGTGCAGCATGAAGCGCTTGCGTCCATCCAGCATCATCTGATCGATCATTTGCTCGTCGCTTCGCGTCGCACCCAATGTGACGACGCCCAGGCTCTGAGTTTCGCCACGCGTGAACAGCGAGGACCCGTGTGCTCGAGGAAGAACGCCGACGACACAACTGATGGGGCGGATCTCCTCGGGGCGGCGGCCATCCAGACGAATGCCGCGTTCCAGGATTTCCTTTCGCATGTATTCTTTGAGCAGTTTCTCGACTGCATGGGAAACAGCGGATGTACGCTCGACAGCCTCATCATTCGACAGATGCTCTGGCACAAGCTGCCCAGCAGCTTGATCGTGCAAACCGCGCACGAAGGTGTCGCGCGACTTCTTTGTCGGCAGCGAACGGATGCCGGGGAGCTGGTTCCAGATGATGTTGCGCACCTGCGTCAGGAGTAACTCGTCTTCAGGTTCCTGTTCCGGATATTCCTGCTTGATCGGATTGACTTGAGAAGCGAACTGCTCTTGCAGTGTGATGAGCTGGCGAATTGCGCCATGAGCGATTTCAATCGCCTCAATCACCTCGGCCTCGGACAACTCATCCATCATGCCTTCGATCATGGTAACGGCGTCTTTTGTGCCCGCTACCGTGATTTCAACGCCACCTGTTTCTTGGGTCTCCAGGTTGGGATTGACAATGAACTGGCCATCCTTGCGTCCGATGAGAACGCCAGCGACAGGGCCTTTGAAGGGAGCATCTGAGATCATTAACGCCGCCGAGGCACCCACAATAGCAAGCGCGCTGGGAGGATAATCGGGATCAGCAGAAAGCACCGTTGCGATAACCTGAACCTCGTCGTTGTATCCCTTGGGGAACAGCGGACGAATCGGGCGGTCGATCATGCGCCCTGTCAGGATCGCGGGGTCGCTGGGGCGACCTTCGCGTTTGAAGAAGCCGCCAGGAATCTTACCCGCGGCGTAGAATCGCTCTTCGTAATCCACCCTGAGCGGGAAGTAGTCGAGATCGCGTGTTGGCTTTGCGGTCACCACGGTGACCAAGACATGCGAATCTCCGTGTGCAATCAGGACTGCTCCACCCGCTTGTTTGGCGATTTGTCCTGTTTCTAGAGTCAGCTCTTTGCCATTAAAATCAATACTCTCTCGAATGTACATGTAGTGTCTAGACTCCTCTGATTCCCAACCGCTCCAACAACTGGCGGTACGTTGCCAAGTTATGGCGTTTGACATATTTGAGCAATCGGCGGCGTAGGCCGACCATTTTTCTAAGCCCGCGCTGCGAGCTGAAGTCCTTCTTGTGTAAATTCAAATGCTCCGTCAATTCCGAGATGCGCGTTGACAGCAGAGCAATCTGAACCTCTGCTGATCCCGTATCATTGTCGCCCTTGCCAAATTCTTTGACGATCTCCGCTTTCTTCTCTACGCTCAGTCCCATGTCTGTCTCCTTTTCGCCCGAATCCGAGGAAGGGATATTCCACTTTCCCAGAATGGGCTACCTGTTCTTTATCCTATGAAGTAGGCGTCGTACTTCCGATTTTACCCGTTCTTCATCAATCGTGCGTAATTCTCCATTCTGAAGAAGCGCTTTTCCATCAACATAGACATCTGTCACGTCGCTCGAATTGGCCGCATAAGCGAGCATGGCAGAAGGATCGTGTGACGGTGTGGTGTGAATACGATCCGTGTCGAACAGAACAAGATCTGCGGGTGCGCCCTTCTCCAATCCTTCTCTTGGCAGGCCGAGAAGGTGCCTCGCCGGGTAAACGGCCATGGACACGACGAGTTGTGAGGACAAGAGCGCGGAGTTCTCGTGCTTGGCGCGTTGCAGTAGCCAGGCCGCCCGCATCTCTTCCAACATGTCGAGGCGATTGTTGGATGCAGCTCCGTCTGTTCCCAGAGCGACGTGAACACCTGCCTGCTGCATCTGCGGTACGGGAGCGATGCCACTGCCCAACTTGGCATTGCTCTTGGGACAGTGGGCCACGATTACCGGATGATCGGCAAGAATCGCGATATCATCTGTGTCCACGTGTACGCAGTGGGCGGCAAGTGTCGGCACAGAAAACGCTTCGAGATCCAGAAGATACTTGACCGGGCTGGTTCCCGTCTGAGCCTTCCAGTCCTCCACTTCAGAACGGGTCTCCGCCACGTGCGTGTGCAACGTTGTGCCGTACTTGTGGGCCATTTCGACGCCAGCGCGGATAACATCCTCGCAACATGTGTAGACGGCATGCGGACTGACGGAGACCTGGATGCGTCCGTCTGCTTGGCCATGCCATTGCCGAATGAAGGCTTCGGTCTTCGCCAACTCTGATGTTCCATTCTTCTGAAGAGACGAAGCAATCATTCCGTAGCCTAGCAAGGCGCGAACACCTGACTCTTCGACTGCGCGTGCGACTTGGTCGTTGTGGAAATACATGTCAATGAACGTCGTGGTTCCTGATCGAATGCCCTCGGCAATGGCCAGCATCGTGCACCAGTAGACGTCTTCTGGCTGAAGCTGCTGTTCGATAGGCCAGACGTAGTCTTCGAGCCACGTTTGCAGCGCAACGTCATCGGCAAGCCCTCGAAACAACACCATTGCCAGATGCGTATGTGCATTCACGAACCCCGCAATGGCAAGCTTGCCGCGGGCATCTACCTCAGTGTCACCGGGTTGAGGCTCCGCATCCGACACGGACGCGATTCGTCGATTGTCGAATCTTAGGTCAAACGTGGATGAAGAGGCTTCGACAGGGCGAACGCCTCGAATGAATGTTCCCATGGTGTCCTTGTCATTTTCGATTGAAGGAAGTATATCCCCGGCCTTTGTAGCGCGCAATTTGTCTGGACTGAGTTGATAGGGGAGCGGCCTAAAAGGTAATATAACACAACCAGGGGAGGGTGCGATGCCGATGCATGGGGATGAATCCGAGGACAAGGCCTGCAACTACCTCAAGCAACAGGGATACAGGATCGTTGCACGCAATTGGCGGACGAGAACTGGCGAGGTAGACATCATCGCGCGTGACGGCGATGTGGTTGTTTTTGTTGAGGTGAAGGCTCGGTCAAGCGATGGCTTTGGTGGACCTGAAGCAGCAGTAGGACATGCAAAGCAACAGCGCCTTATCGCAGCAGCTCGGGCATTTCTTGAAGAAACGCGATGTGAGTTGTCGGCGCGCTTTGATGT
>SPBW01000166.1 GCA_004525685.1 Candidatus Atribacteria bacterium | reverse complement strand
GCGAAGCCTATCCCCCACTGATCCGAGTGCGGGGATTGCGAATAGATTGCATGCGCCCGCAATCTGCGCAGGAATCGTCTCGTGAAGAAGACATACAGTCCGCACGCCATCAGCATGATCGCCACGATCAGAGACGCGAGGGCAACAAGGGTTGTGGTCATGATGCTCTCCGTTCAGGCACGATGGATTCTTATCGTAACAGACAGACCTACTAGTCGGTTAGGCCTCTGGTCTTCGTGGCAACGTCCGCTCGTGTCCTTCATACGTCGAGTAGACCAGCTCCTTCACTTGGTCCTTCTCTAGAACAAAGCGCGCACGTTGATTGCCGTGATCGAACTCAAATCGATGCTCACCCATCGGCGTCATTGTGTGATTGCGGCGTCCGTCCCACGCAATGTGAAGCGATTGCTCGCTGTGTGTCACTTCGATGGAGCTCCCGTATGTGCCTGCATAAAGGGCCAACTGTGAAGGTTCCAGCGCAAGACCCTCCCGATGGCAGCGCACGCGATCCAGAGCCCACTCGACCTGCTTCTTGGCCTCGTCGTCTACGAGAGACTTGAGCAACGTCGTCAGAGCCAGTTCATGGGCAACAAGCAGCGCATCATCTGCCGTCGCAGTGACATCGGGGATGACCCCATCATCCTCCCAATTGCCTCCTGTGAATGGATCTTCTGAGCAGGCATTGGGGATCATGATTTCTAGACACAGCTCGGGAAAGCGATAGAACTCAATTGGATGAGCTCCTCCCCGCGTTTGCTCGCCAACGACGGTCACACGGCCCTGTTTCTGAAGTGTGTAGGCGAAATCTTCGGCTGCCGAGAATGAAGAGCGGCTCATCAGAACATACACCGGGACGTCGGAAAAACGAGGGCCAGGAACGTACGCATACGTCCACGTCTGTTCAAGCCGATCTCCGGGACGATAGCGCTGGGACACCATGTGGGTTGGTTCGGAGAACAAGTAGCTCTGCAAATACTGCACCAGATTGTCGCCGCCACCATTGTCGCGCAGATCGAAGATCAACGCGTCGGTGTGGGCAAGAAACTGCATGGCCGCCACAGCCGTTTCCCCAGCGATACTGGCTGGGCAGAAGGCACGCAAGTCGAGATATCCAATATTGCCGAGCAGCACTTCCAGCTTCCGGAATTCGAAGTTGCGTCGAGGCATCCCAGCCAGCCACTCCTGGTAGGAGTCTTCTGCTGCTTGATCGGCTCCATCTTCGGGTGGCAACCACGCTCCGATCGAGAGATGAAGATCCGCTTTGACCTCCTGCAGCGCCCGAGACAGGGCTGCTGCCAATTCCGGGATACTCTCGAGGGGATCGAAGACACCATCCTGCTTCTGAGCAAGAAGCGCATCCGCCATGCGGCGGGCGTCCTCTTCAAACACATAACACTCGCGAACCGTTTCAGATACCTTGTCAATGATCCGTTTACGTAAGACATCATCCAATTGTGGATAGACGGGTTTCGCTCGTCCCATTTTCTCCCTCCCGATAGGCTGTTCTCGTAAGTAGCAGAATCACGGATAATGGTTCAGGTTCATCGAGATAGCTATCGAGAATCGGGCAACGCAGTTGTTGCGCAGGAAGCCTACCCTGTGACGATACGGCATGCGACAGTGGGCATCGCGAGCGCTGATAAGGAAGCGGCTCTCCATGTCTGAACAGCCCCTCATTCGGGGGCATTGGCTGCTTTGGCGGATCCGCCATTCATTGGAGAGGGAGTGTTGTCATGAGAGAACGCATTCAGAAGATCATCGATAGCGGATATGAGGCTCCTCTTGCAGGAGAGATGAAGGAGTTGACGGCACAGATTACTGCCGGACTGGCCGCGACAGACGCCGCAGTGAGAGAAGGAAGCATGGAGATCCTGTGGCATTGGGGCCAAGCCGGAGTCTACTCAGACAGTCAATTGCTCGAACTCGGGCAACAAATGGCAGACAACCTATCTGTCGGATTGGGAGACCCAAACTCAGATTCTGTATTTCTCCGCGCATTCTCAGCACTCATTCTCGCCATGGTCATTGTCATCGATCAGCGCTGTGAGTGTGGACAGATTGAGGAACGTAGGCCGTTCTTGAGCAAGCGACAAGTGCATGAATGGCTGGGGGCTGCGCTATCCTGCCTGGACAAGGAACAGGATCGCCGAGGATTCACCGAAGACTTCGGCTGGGCTCACTCCATCGCCCATGTCTCTGATGCGCTCGGAGATTTCGCGCGAAGCCGACATCTCAATACAGCAGAGCTTGAGCAGATCCTACAAGCCATCGCCGACAAAATCATTGAGCCCTGTGATGTCATCTATCCCTTCGGAGAAGACAGCCGCTTGGCACGCAGCACACGAGATGTTCTCTTGCGTGATCAAGTCTCGATGGCGTTCCTTACCCAGTGGCTTGATACGATCGCGCATGGTCCTGGTGGCAGCGACTGGGCTGCGGTCTTGGGGCTTGAATCGTGTGACATCCAGGGGAACAACGCGCGAATGAATGCACGTAGCTTCCTCTATAGCCTCTATTTCCAGCTCGCCATCCATCCAGGAAATGCGAGAGCCGAATACTTCGCCGACTACTACGCCCGTCCGATGCCCCATCGAGATGAGCTGATGGCCGCCATCGTTGAGGCAATCAAGACCATGCAACACTGGGGGAATGCTCAAGAGTAGTTGCCAGATGTGCGACCTTTCTTAGCTTCGAAACACCTGCTGACGGTAGAAGCGAAGTTCCTCAATCGAGGATCGTATATCGTCAACAGCACGATGGCGCACGCCCTTGTCCAGTCGCTCCAACGTGCCTGGATACCAGCGGGCCACCAGCTCGTTGATCGTACTGACATCCAGGTTGCGGTGGCTGAGATGGGCACTCAGTTCAGGCATGTACCGCATCAAGAATCGCCGATCAAGCAAGATAGAGTTTCCGCACAAGGGCGACATTTTGCGATGGGTGTGTTTGCGAATGAAGGTCAGCGTCTGCTGCTCGGCTTCCTGAAGTGAGATATCTGATGCGTGTGAGGCTTCCAGAAGACCTGAGTGCTCGTATTGCTGAGCACACCACTCATCAATTCGAGCAAGCTCCTCGTCCGGGTGATAGATCACCACATTAGGTCCCTCTCCAATGATGTTGAGATCCTTGTCTGTGACGATCGATGCGATCTCAAGAATCACCCGCCGTGCGACGCTTTGGCCCGTTGTCTCCAGATCGATCCAGACAAGATTGCTGCTATCTCGCGCCATCAAGGCCCCTTTCTCATGAAGACGTAACCGTATCTGTTCTTGGCGAATTCAGCCAGCAAGAGAGTGCGCGATTTGCAGAAAGCTAGACGATCGTCTAGTCTTGGCTACTCACAGACACGAGGAGCTTGCATTGATGACCAAATCATCGTCGTGGATCGCCGACACCCTGACAGTTGACTGGGATCAGACTCCCACTCGCCCAAGTATTGAGGAGTTGATGCCGGGCTTCCTTCTTCACGCCGGGGCCTCCAACAACTACGTTCTCGATACCGGTCACGAACTACTGGTGATCGATCCAGGACACGAGCGTACGCGCGATTCGTTCTTTGATGCCGTTCGGTCGTGGAGCTCGTCCCCTGTGCACACGGTCGCCTTCACCCACGGACATATTGATCACGTAACCGGATTCGGCCGGTTTCTCGAGGATGGCGAGCATCCAGAAGTCGTTGCGCAGGAGAACTGTGTCGCTCGATTTCAGCGCTATCAGCTGACGCATGGATTCAATGAGCACATCAACCGACGACAGACGGGCAATGCGAACCTCCAGTTTCCGAAAGAGTTTCTCTTCCCGACACTGACACTCCGAGATCACCTCTCCCAGCGCATCGGCGATCTTGAAATCGAGTACCGTGCCATGAAGGGCGAAACTGACGACTACTGCGCCACTTGGATCCCACGCCGTCGGATCCTGTTCGTCGGCGACATGGCCACATGGAAGGTACCCAATAGCGGCAACCCGCTGAAGATCCAGCGCTATCCCGTGGAATGGGCGGCAGCTTTGGAGGAATTGGCCGGGCTGGGTGCCGAATGGCTCTGTCCTGGACACGATCTCGTGCTACGTGGTGCCGACAACATTCGCACGTTCCTTCTCGATCAAGCCGCTTATCTGCGCTCGTTGATCGACCAGGTTCTGGCAGGCATGAACGCTGGTCGATCGTATGACGACATCTTGCATAGCGTAGAGCCGGATCCAGACCTTGCCGCCAAGCCGGCGATTCGTGCCGTTTACAACCATCCTCAATTCATCGTTCGCGATCTTCTGCGTTACTGGGGAGGCTGGTGGGATGGCGAAGGCGGGACGCTACTGCCCGCCAAGCAAGCCGATCAATCGTTGGAGATCGTACGTCTGGCTGGAGGCCTTGATCCCATCGTCGAACGCGCTCGCGAGCTTGTCACAAAGGGGGCCTTCGCATTGGCCTGCCACCTTGCCGACTGGGCAACGAAAGCCGAACCAGAGAGTCTTTCGGCTCAGCATCTGAAGCGCGAAGTCTACCAAGCGCGCGCCGATCACGAGACCTACGGGATGGCAAGAGGGTTCTTCCTTACAGAAGTCGCGGATGCACAAGCTGCCATCGCTCAACTTGAGGGTACTGACAAGTCGGTGGAACGCTGATGAGCAAGAGTGACGCCGTGCGTGATCGCCTTTTGCATCATGGCCTCACGCTATTTCGCGAGCACGGGTACCACGCCACCGGCATCCAACAGATTGCGTCAGCTGCCGGCATCCCGAAAGGCTCGTTCTGCTACTACTTCAAGAGCAAGGAGGCATTCGCGGTGTGCGCCATCGAGCACTACGCCGCCGACATCGTGGCCG
>SPBW01000209.1 GCA_004525685.1 Candidatus Atribacteria bacterium | reverse complement strand
CTTCACACGGTCACTTCTCATCATGTGCCTCGCTTTCCAATCTCTCGAATGCCCGCCGCAATGACGTCTCCCATCTCAGCCGTTCCCACGCTGCGCTGGCCTGACTCTGCCAGGTCAGCCGTGCGATGGCCCGCGTCGAGGGCGGCATCCACGGCCCGTTCAACAGCTTCGGCTTCATCCTCTAAACCGAGCGAATGGCGAAGCAACAACGCCACACTGAGAATCGTGCCGATCGGATTGGCAATTCCCTGTCCGGCAATGTCAGGCGCACTCCCATGCACTGGCTCGTAGACACCCAGTGTGCCCTCACCAAGAGAGGCCGAAGGCAGCATGCCCAGAGAGCCTGTCAGCATCGAAGCTTCGTCGCTTAAGATGTCGCCGAACATGTTCGGAGTGAGCATGACGTCAAAACTGGCTGCCCGTCGAAGCAGATGCATGGCAGCCGAGTCGACGAGTTGATGCTCAAGACGAACATCTGGATAGGCTTCTGCCACTTCAGTGACTGTCGAGCGCCACAACCGGCCCGAGGCGAGAACGTTGGCCTTGTCAATGGATGTGACCAGCCCTCGACGCTTCGACGCAAGCCGGAAGGCGACATGCGCGATTCGAACGATTTCCGGCTTGCTGTAGATCATCGTATCGAAGGCGATGCCATCATGGGAAGGCTCTTGTCGGGGACCGAAGTAGATGCCACCGGTCAACTCGCGAACGACCACAAGATCGGTTCCCTGGATCCGCTCCGGGCGCAACGGGGATGCCGCAACAAGCGCCTGCGAGAGACGAACTGGCCGAAGATTGGCATAGAGGCTGAGTTCTGCACGCAGGCCGAGAAGCCCCTGTTCAGGGCGAACGGCTGCCGTGGGATCGGACCACTTCGGCCCGCCAATCGCACCCAGGAGCACGGCATCGGCCATTCGGCAAGCAGCGAGGGTCTCGTCAGGGAGCGGGGACCCCGTGGCGTCTATCGCGACTCCGCCCATGAGGTGCTCACTCAATTCAAACTGATGGCCGAAGGTATCCGCTACTGCTTGGAGAACCTTGATCCCCTCGTGGATGACTTCGGGCCCAACCCCGTCTCCGGGGAGGATGACAATGCGCGATAGGGTCATGAGTGCTGTCCTTTCGATAACACCGTAGCTACGGACGACGTTGGAGCAAGCGCATATTCAAGCGCATCAGCCAACGCGATCCAACTCGCTTCGATGATGTTGCTTGAGCAACCCACCGTGCTCCAGGAGCGCGTTCCGTCGCTTGACGTAATCAATACGCGCGTCTGGGCGGAGGTTCCGGCCTCCCCGTCAAGGATGCGAACCTTGTAGTCGGTCAATCGAACGGCAGCCAATGCCGGATGGATCGGAATCAATGCCTTGCGGATCGCTGCATCGAGCGCATTGACTGGCCCGACTCCGTCAGCCGCTGTGTGGATCGTCCGTTCTCCTACGCGAACCTTGACCGTCGCTTCGGACGCCATGGCACCATCATCGCCCTTTCGGATGAGAACATGGAAGTCGAGAAGCCTAAACGGTGGGCAATAGTCGGCCTCCGTTCGCCTGATCATCAGTTCTACAGACCCTTCGGCTCCCTCGAATTGGAAGCCGCGTCCTTCGAGCTCTTTAATTTGCGACAAGACAGTGGAAACATCACCTTCGCAACCGAGGGCCAGACCGAATTCCTCTGCCTTGTGAATGACATTGCTACGACCCGCCAGCTCAGAGATGACGATGCGGGTTCGATTCCCCACTCGACTCGGATCGACATGCTGATACGTGTCTGCATGCTTGCGAAGAGCATCAACGTGCGCCCCTCCCTTGTGAGCGAATGCGCTCGCCCCTACATAGGCAAGATGTGGATCAAGACGAAGGTTGGCCAATTCGCTAATCGCGTGCGCCGTCTCGCGCAGGTGGGCCAGTTGCTCGTCATCGATGCACTTAAACCCCATCTTCAGTTGCAGGGTTGGGATGATCGAGCACAGATTGGCGTTTCCGCATCGTTCGCCATAGCCATTGAACGTCCCTTGGACATGGCTAGCCCCGGCTTCGACTGCAGCGATTGTGCCTGCAACAGCCGTCTCCATGTCATTATGTGTGTGGATTCCGATGGACGGAACGATGGCACATCCAACCGATCGTGTGATCGCTGCGATGGCGCTGGGAAGCGTGCCTCCATTCGTGTCGCAGAGAACGACCACCTCGGCTCCCGCTTCAGCGGCAGCGTCCAGCGTCTCCAACGCATAGGCTGCATCGTCGTTGTATCCATCGAAGAAATGCTCTGCGTCATAGAATACCCGTCGCCCGGACTCTCTCAAGTAGGCAATCGTCTCACGGATCATCCGTAAATTCTCGTCCGGCGACGTCTGAAGGACCTCTCGCACGTGAAGCAGCCAGCTCTTCCCGAAGATGGTTACCACTGGCGTTCGGGCATCGAGTAGTGAGCGGATGTTGGCGTCATCTTCGACCGCGATCCCGGCCCGCCTTGTGCTCCCAAACGACGTGATCTGCGCATGCTGAAACCGCAGGTCCGCAACACGCTCGAAGTATTCTCGATCTTTCGGATTCGACCCCGGCCACCCTCCCTCGATGTAGTCGATTCCAAGAAGGTCCAGCCACTGCGTGATCTTGAGCTTGTCTGCGAGTGAGAACGAGAGCCGCTCACGCTGCGCTCCATCGCGAAGTGTGCTGTCGTAAAGCGTTACTGTCTTCATGTTCCGTTCCTTCGTAGAGGCAGGTCACCGGCTTCAATGCGATTGCGCGTGTGTGCCGTGAGGCCGCCAGCACGAAGCAGTTCCATCATGAATGGCGGGAATGGCTCAAACACTGTCTGCGTATCAAGCGTCAGGTTACGCACCACGCCGCTCTCCAGATCGACTTCCCAGCGCTGCCCGGCTGCTGCAGCGGCAACGGCCTCGGGGCAAACAATGACCGGCAGTCCAATGTTGATGGCATTGCGATAGAAGATCCGGGCAAATCCATTGGCCACGACATAGCGAATGCCAGCAGCCTTGATCGCCAGCGGCGCGTGTTCGCGAGACGAGCCGCACCCAAAATTGTCTCCAGCAACCATGACATCCCCTGGTTGAACCGCACTAGCGAAACCTGCGTCAATCCCTTCCATGCAGTGGCTGGCCAGCTGCGCTGGATCCGAGGAGTACAGGTGACAAGCGGGGATGATCGCGTCGGTGTCAACATGGTCGCCAAACAGCCAGACTCGTCGGGTCTCCGTCATGACAGAACCTCCTCGGGATGGGCTAGTCGCCCAGCAATCGCAGACGCCGCAGCAACAGCGGGCCCGGCAAGAACGACCTCACTGTCGAGCGATCCCATTCGGCCGCGGAAATTTCGATTGGTTGTGCTAACGGCACGTTCGCCGGCAGCCAACACACCCATGTGACCGCCCAGGCACGGACCACAAGTGGGTGTGCTGACAGCGGCTCCTGCTTCAAGGAAGATCTCGATCAGACCCTCGCGAGCTGCAGCAAGTTGAACCTGCCGACTCCCAGGGATGACGATGCAGCGAACGTTGGAATGGACTTCGCGTCCGCGCAAGATCTCTGCCGCAACGCGTAGATCTTCAATGCGTCCGTTCGTGCACGAGCCAATGACTACTTGATCAATGGGAACTGATCCCACTTCGCGGACGGGGAG
>SPBW01000132.1 GCA_004525685.1 Candidatus Atribacteria bacterium | reverse complement strand
CCTTCCTGGATTCCGCTCTCTCGTAGCACTGCTTGAACGTCCGGCGTGATGTTCAGGAATGCTCGGCGTGTTGGAGTTTGGAACCACAATTCCTTGCGAGCGCTTCTCATCGATCCTCCTTGAGACGTGAATAGACAGGAAGAGTGTAGCTCTTTGGAGAGACGTACGGGATTCATTGGCAGACGTCAAGACCCATAGAATCTTGTCCTGGAGGGTGGCATGAGTAAACTGCGTTCGATCTTTCATTACTTGGGCGTCATTCTGATCGCCTTCTCTATTCTCCAGGCAATCCCTCTTGCTATCAGTGCGTTGTACAACGAGACGGTCCAGTTTCCTGTGCGAATCTATGCCATCCCTGCCATCATCAGTCTGGGTATTGGCCTCGCACTTGTCTTGCTGCTCAAGCCCTGTCCGATGACGTCTCGTCTGTCAATGGCCGTCGGCGTATTGGGTTGGTTTGCACTTTCTATACTAGGGGCGCTGCCCTATTGGCTGGCACTGGACATCGGCTACCTCGACGCCGTCTATGAGGCGATCAGTGGATTCACGACCACAGGTGCCACGTTCTTGACGGGATTGGCGTTGCTTCCGAAGAGCATTCTGTTCTGGCGCGCGCTCACGCAGTGGATCGGCGGACTGGGAATCTTCACGCTGTTTTTGTTCGTTGTTCGCGAATCCGGCGCACGCCATTCACTCATGGGGGCAGAAGCGCACAAAGCGGCCTCAGATCGGTTCTCGCCAGGCGTGTTCAGCTCTCTGCGAATCCTTTGGGCCGTCTATGGAGGCCTTACGCTCGTCTGCGGCCTGCTTCTATGGGCTGAAGGGATGACGCCATTCGATGCGGCTGCCCATGCATTGACGACACTGTCAACGGGCGGCTACTCCACGCATGATGCGAGCATTGGCTACTTCGCCCAAGCAGGCATTAGCCATCCCGTTGCCATGGAGTATACGATTCTCGCATTCATGTTCCTGGGGGGGACGAGTTTCCTCGTCTTCTGGAATCTGCTGCGTCGGAAATGGCGTGCGATCACTGGGAATACTGAGTTGCGTGTGTGGATTCTACTCCTCCTGGTTGCAGGAGGTTGGCTGGTCTTGGCGGACCGCTCCAATGCAGCGACGATTGGATGGCACGCACACATCCGACAATCTCTGTTTCACGTCGTTTCCATCGCCACGACCACAGGATTTGTGATTCGTGATGTGTCGACATCCTGGTTCTCTCCAGGGACGCAGCAGATGCTGCTTGTGCTGATGCTGATAGGCGGATGCGTCGGCTCGACGGCGGGCGGTCTCAAGGTATTCCGAGTTTCGGTGTTAGGATCTGTGTTGAGGCACCGCTTGCGAATGATTCTGGGCTCCCCTCTGGAAGTGATCCCACGTCAGATGGGAAGACATCGACTGGATCGCTCAGAGATCGAGCGAACTGTCGCTGTCGCGGTTGCATGGGGGATCTTCCTGGGAATCGGATGGATGTTGACCACACTTGTCGGACGTCTCGATGGGTGGTCGTCGCTATCGGCGATCGTCTCTGCTTTGGGCAATATCGGACCTCACTTCATTGAGTCATCAGTCAATGCGGACCTGGGGCCGGTCGTAAAGGGAATATACGCCCTGGCCATGATTGCTGGCAGACTTGAGATTGTTCCATTGATCATTCTGTTCTCTCGCAAGACGTGGAGGTAAGTGGCATGAGGATTCTCATTGCAGGTGCTGGATTGACGGGCCGAAGACTGGCAGGTCAACTGGCCAAGGGGCGGCACGATGTCATCGTCGTAGACTTGAATCGCGATCTGTGCGAGATGGCCAGCACGCAACTGGGCGTGGCGGCTATCTGTGGCAACGCGACGGACGTGTCGGTGTTAGAAGAAGCAGAAATCGCGCGAGCGGATGTTGCCGTCGCCCTGATGCGCGAATCCGCAGACAATCTGGCCTTCTCCCTCTTGGCGCATAGCGTAGGTGTGAATCGCATCATCGCTCGCATGACCAATCCCAAGTATCGATCCGCGTTCGAGCTGGCTGGCGTGACGACGATCATCGATGTGGCGGGCTTGTACCTGGATCAAGTGGTGCTGGAGATTGAGCATCCGCAAGTACAGCAAGTCGCCTCGATTGTAGGCGGGCAAGGTCTCATCGTCTTCGTCACAGTCGAAGAAGGTTCGTTTGCCGACGGCCATTCATTGGATGAATTGAGATCGGATCGGCGATTCCCGGTTGGCTGCATCATCGCAGGGCTTCATCGGTCGGACTCTGAGAAGCTCCTGTATCCGACGGGACGGGATCGGATTCTCACGGGCGACAGGCTGCTATTGGTGGGATCGATCGAAGGGCTGACAAGAGCTGCGGATCTGATGGGCGCACGGGCATCGCTTCTGAATCTGTTTAGAACAGCCAAAGAGAAGAAGCAGGTCGAAGAGATTCATGCGCGTATCGATGCCATGCTTGAGCCGGGACAGCGGGAAACAGATGATGAATCGACTGATCCCTAGAGGAGTCTAGAGTTCGCTGATCAGAGCATCGGAAAAAACAAGATGCAGCAACACGGCATCTGGGTGCGCTGCATCGTAGATCAAGAGTGTGAACTCCATCCGGGTGGGATCAGAGAACACCGATTGATCGCGAAGCAACGGCGAGAAGACGAGACCTTGATTTCGGATCGAACCATCGGACTGCCTCAGCGCATCTCCCACAGACCACAAGCCAACCTGTGCCGCGGGTTGGCGTATGCCGTCGAGTCGTAGCTCGAAGGTCCCGGAGCCGCCGTAGCGCGACTGGGTCATGGGTAGACGCGCATCGCCGACGTCGCTTGCCTTGTTGATCGCACGATGGGTCCAGACAGCGTCAGCTTGCTCAAGCTGCATCCGCAGGATGACCGAGTTCTCTGCGGGCATGTCGGCAGTCAATACGGCCAGAGCGTCGTCAGGCAGCAGCATGAATTCGATCCTCCCTTGAAGCGTAATAGGATCGATCTCTAGGCTGACTGCTCCCTGAAGGATGCGCACGTTGTCTCCCGCATAGGAGAAGGCATCCACTGTGTTGCCGATCAGCCACGGATCCGTTGCGTCAATGCGGATGGTTGGGTAGTCGAGCGTTGGGACACTCGGATCCGGCAGAACCGCAAACAGGAGCCATATGGCCGCGACAGCAGCTACAGCAACAACCATCCAAAAAGTGGCCTTACTCACGAAGATGCTCCTTACTGCGAGACGGTGAATGGAATCTCGAACACCTCTGTCCCATTGAGAGCGCCACGGACGAAGTATCGACCAGCACTCAGGCTGGATACGTCGAGGGAGTAGAGTCTCCAGTCATCGTCAGATACGACGTCTTCGACTTGCTTGTCGAAGCTTGCCATTGAATCCGACCACACGACATCGAACAACTCGCCTGCCTGAGCGCGCGTGATGTGAACGATCAGAAAGATCTCTTCATCAGATGCAGAGAAATGGGCCGATTCATCCATGCCAATGAACCCCTCACGTCTCTCTTGATAGCCTGTGTACAGCCCGTAGCGAAGCTCTCGCGTGTAGGCAGCAGACAGAGACGATGTGATGGAATCAGCGATTTGGGTGGCCGCATTGGCGAGCAATGAATCGAACCCCCCAAACGTTGTCTCGGCCGGAAGCGTGATGGAGTCAGATCCCGTTGCATTGACTGAGCGTTCGATGAGTCCCGTTGTTGTGTTTACGACCGAGATCTGAGAAAGGATTTGCACCGAGTATCGCGTTCCGGGAACCTCCTGACTGCAGGCACCATTCTCCCACGACAGGCAGATGGACGTGGCATCAGCTCGCGTGTCAACGCCAGTGACTGTCCCTGTGATCAGTTTGCTGACCCCGGTCAAGGATCCGAGTGCAACAGCAGTGGCTGCGTCGATGAGCCCGCTCTGGGACAGCATCTGTTCGGCAAGGAGAGTATCAAGTTGCGATCGAGAGAACACATTGATGCCTGGGGCATTCACCAGTGCGCCTTCTACTCGTGCTCGAACAGTCTCATCTGCACCGTCCCATGTCGAGCCGTTCTTGAAATTGAGAACGGCCAAGTCAAGGCGATCCGTCGCAATGACAGCTCGGTGCGCGGGTTCAGGAATGACGAAGAACATCAAGGTGGCAACTAAGATCACTACGACGATCAATCCGACGAGGACTGCTGTGGAGTCATCCATGGGTCTTCTCCTTGTGCATGAGCACCGTTTGAGAATAGATCCCAGCGATCTTGGAATCAAGCCTCAAGAGGCAAGCCTCAAGAGGCAAGGCGCTCGCGAAGCATGGCGGCGGCTTCTTGGCAGGCGGCTGCATTGGCTTGTTCCAGGTTATTAGAGCGCAGAAGCTCAGTGACAAACGTGGCGGCGAATACATCGCCTGCTCCGGTCGTGTCGACATCAGGGAGTGGCTCGGATTCCTGATGATGTCGCTGGCTCCCGCTCCATGCCGTCGCACCGTCTGGGCCAAGAGTGAGAGCGCCGACAGGGAAACGACCTGCCAATGCGCTGACGACCTCCTGGGTATCGAGGCACGCGCCAAGCAACTGTCCTTCGGTCAGGTTCGGGAACACCCAGACGCCTTCGGGCAGGAGGCCAAGAAAGCTCTCCACTCCAAACGATCGGATGAGGCTGGCGGGGGGGGGATCTACGGACACCGAAAGCCGGAGCGCTGCTGCCATGAGAAGCGCTCGGCTCGCTGCCCGGCGCTGTGCTTTTGCCAGGAACGCATATCCAGAGATGTGCAAATGATCGACCCTCTCTGGGAAGGCCGCTGATACCCACTCTTCGGTAAGTCCATCATTGGCACCTCGGGAACAGACCATGCTGCGCTCGTTTCCTTGCTGGATGGCTAGCACAGCACCTGATGGCAGTTCGCAACGGCGCAGCTTGGGGGTCACGCCTGCTTGAGCAAGTGAATCCTCAAGCAAATTGCCCACCAGATCGTTGCCTACTGCTCCAATGAATGTGACAGAGACGCCTAGGCGTGCAGCTGTCCGAGCAAACGTGCCTGCCGATCCTCCCGGTTGAACGAGAACGGCGTCACGCGACTCATCTCCTGGACCTAGTGCGCTCGGAATCCGGGCATGGATATCAAGATTCAGATCTCCCAGAACAACGATCCGACTCATTCGGAACGGCGCAAACTGGCCACGGCATCGGCCATTGCCTTGACACGCTTCACGTCGACGGGCGCATCGACGCGCCCCCCTTCCTTAAGAACGGTGCCTACGATGAATCCATCGGCCTCGCGGTAGGTGGCCATGTTGTCAATGCGCACGCCACTACCGATAAATACGGGAAGGCAGGACACCTGCTTGACGGTCTGTAGGTCCTCGGGAGACGTGCGTCGCCCGGTGCCGATGCCTGACACGATCAATGCATCTGGAAGATTGCGGTCTGCGTCAAGCGCCGCCTCTTCTAATGACGTGAGATGGGCAGCATGTTTGACATGGACATCCGCCAAGATCAGCGTCTGCGTTCCCAGGTCTCGCCGCAACCTGTGGAGCTCCCGCGCTTGTCCCTCGATGAGTCCTTGATCTGTGAATGCCGATCCGCAGAATACGTTGACGCGAACGAAGCGAGCGCCCGTGGCTGCTGCAATGGCCAAGGCCGCCAATCCATCGTTTCGCAGTACATTGACTCCAATGGGGATGTGCGCGCGTTCAATGAGCGTGTGCACGATTGTGGTCATCATCGCAATCGTCTCGACGGGCGCAGTCTTGGCATAGGGTACATCGCCCAGGTTCTCGATGAATACAGCATCGACACCGCCGCTCTCCAGCGCATACAGATCGCGAAGCGCCGCGTCGATAATGGGTTTTGGTCCCGTGCGTGCGTAATTGACACTTCCAGCGAGTGG
>SPBW01000105.1 GCA_004525685.1 Candidatus Atribacteria bacterium | reverse complement strand
TGGTGGAGGTGATCGGATTCGAACCGACAACCTCCCGCGTGCAAGGCGGGCGCTCTCCCGGTTAGAGCTACACCCCCAAAACGTTGGAGGTGCCCATTATAGTCGCCGATGAAGAACCTTCAACCCGAGAAGCACGGTTCCTGCTTGATTTGAGCCGCAACTGCGACCTCGTTACTATCCCATGAACCATGTCCAACGACCCGCAACGCGAAGAGAAGCTTGCTGCTCTCCCTACGTCTCCCGGCGTCTATTTGATGAAGGACGCGCACGGGGACGTGCTTTACGTGGGCAAGGCGGCTATATTGCGCTCGCGCGTGCGCTCGTACTTCCAGTCGCCTGATAATTTCCATCGGCGTACACAGGCGTTGGTTCTGGAGATCGCCGACTTCGAGGTGATCCAGACAGCCACGGAGTCAGAGGCTTTTCTGCTTGAAGACAGCCTGATCAAGCGCTACCAGCCACGCTTCAATGTGCGGCTGCGCGACGACAAGCGCTATCCCTATCTCAAGATCACTGACGAGGCGTTCCCTCGCGTTCGCATCGTTCGCAGACGCTATCCCGATGGCACTCGCTACTTCGGCCCCTACACCAACGCCAAGGCGATGCGCGCCACACTCAAGCTCGCGCAGAAGCTGTTTCCCATACGAAGCTGTTCACTTGACCTGCCTTTGAAGACGCCGCGGCGTCCGTGTCTTAACTACCATATCGGACGTTGTTCGGGCCCTTGTGCCGAGCTGATCACCCAAGCCGAGTACGGGCAACTCATTGATCAAGCAGCCATGTTGTTCGACGGACGTATCTCGGGTTTGATGACCCGCCTAGAGAAGGCCATGAGAGCCGCTGCGGTCAGCGAGAGATTCGAACGTGCCGCACATCTGCGCGATCAGCACCACGCGCTACAGCGAAGTCTGGAGAGCCAATCCGTGGTGCTGAGCGATCAAACCGATCGCGATGTCATTGGCCTTGCCTCTGAGGAGGATCGTGCGTGTGTCCTTCTTTTCGCTGTTCGCGACGGACGCCTTGTCGGCAGGCAAACCTTCTTCTTGCGCGCGCCTGAAGACACCGCCAATTCAGAGATTCTCGATGCGTTCATCACCCAGTACTATGCCAACGCATCATCCATTCCTCGGGAGATTCTGGCTCCCTTCAACGCCGATCACCAAGATGCCCTCTCACAGTGGATGTCCGATCTTCGCGGACGCAAGGTTGAGATCAAGGTTCCACAGCGCGGAGAGAAGCGCTCTCTGGTGGCAATGGCATGTGAGAATGCGAAGTTCGCCCTCAAGCAGGATCAAAAGCAAACAGCGCTTCGTAAAGAGACCTCAAGTGCATTGATCGAGTTGGTTGACAGCCTCGGCTTGAACGGATTTCCTCAACGAATTGAGGCGTTCGACATTTCTAATACGCAAGGAGAAGAAGCCACAGGATCAATGGTCGTGTTCGAGAACGGGCGTCCTCGACGCGATGCGTACCGCCATTTCAAGGTCCATCTCTCAGGTAAGCCCGATGATTATGCCATGATGAAAGAAGTCGTTCGTCGCCGCTTCCGCCGCGGGTTGGCAGAGTTGGCCAATCCCACCATCGCGCGCGGCAAGTTCTCTGATCTGCCTGACTTGGTACTGATTGACGGAGGTAAGGGTCAACTGAAGGTTGCTGTCGATGTGCTGCAAGAACTCAATATTGAAGGGATGGATGTCATTGGATTGGCCAAGCGCGAGGAGGAGGTCTTCAAGCCAGGGGGGTCTCAATCGATCCGCCTTCCCATGGAGTCCGAGGCACTGCTTCTGTTGCGGCGCATTCGCGATGAGGCGCATCGGTTTGCCATTACCTATCACCGCAGACTCCGATCTGCACGCAGCCTCTCTTCGGTGCTCGATGATATCGCTGGCATCGGCCCCAAGCGAAAATCCGCCCTGATGAAGACGTTTGGGTCTGTTGATCGTCTTGCTCAGGCAACGCCTGAGGACGTCGCCCTAAGTGCCGGTATTCCTCAGGCACTGGCATCTAGGATCCTGTCTCACCTGAAAGACCCATCACGAGATGCTGCAGCACCCTTCTCTCCTTAAGAGTCACCGCAGCGTTCACCTAGCAGACCTCGTGGAGGAAGCAGAGGAATCCTCACCACTTCAGCTCAAATTCCTTGAACTGAGCACTCGAACTTAGGCTGTGGGGAAGGCCTTGCCTCCAACGACGATGTGCTCGCGAAGGGCATGGAGTGGAATACGTAGTGATTACCCTTCGCTCCCCCTGCGGTGAGCTTCTTGGATTGTTCTCTGGTAGCCGTTTTGTTCGTGACCTATACTCCGCTTCAGACAAGGAGGTCTTTCCAACCCATGCAAACAATCGATCTGCTAAGGCAACTCTCGGATACGTTTGGAGTCTCTGGCTTTGAGGACGATGTGCGTGAACTCGTTCGTTCTCTTGTGACGCCGTTTGTTGATGAGGTCAAGACGGATGCACTGGGTAATTTGTTTGCCATCCGCCGCTGCTCCAATCCAGAAGCCAAGACGCTGATGCTCGATGCTCACATGGACGAGATCGGGTTCATCGTGAAGTGGGTTGAGGAAGACGGATTCCTTCGATTCGCGCCCCTGGGTGGCTGGGATCCGCGGATCGTGCCTGGGCATCGCGTCGAAATCCAGACACGCTCTGGCAGAATCCAAACCGGCGTGATCGGAACCGCTCCGCCACACATCTTGTCCGACGAAGCGCGCAAAGCCCCTTTGCCCCTCGAGCAGATGTTCATCGACATTGGCGCTCCCTCTTTAGAGGACGCTCAGGCGATGGGTATTCGTATCGGAGATCCTCTCACCATCCATTACCCATTCATGGCTCTCACCGATGATTGTGTCACAGGCAAGGCATTTGATGATCGTGCGGGTTGCGCGGTCTTGATTGAAACCGCAGAGCGTTTGGCGCAACAGAATTTGGATGTGACTGTCGTCTATGCGTTCGTATTCGGGGAAGAGGTTGGGCTACGAGGCGCGCGCACGGCCGCGTTCCAGATCGAGCCAGACCTGGCCATTGCCGTGGAAGGCACAATCGGTGCCGATATGCCTGGCGTACCAGATCATTCACAGCCTGTTCGGTTGGGCTTCGGTCCCGCGATCTCTGTGGCAGATCGATCCATCATCATCACACGCAAGGTCCTGCACGCGATGGAGGCCATCGCTGACGAGGCCGGCATTGCCTATCAGTACAAGCTGCCTACGTATGGAGGCACGGACGCTGGTGCCATTCACCTCGTGCGAGGGGGCGTTCTCGCAGGCATCGTCTCGGTCCCCTGCCGATACATCCACTCCCCCATTTCGACGCTTCGGCTGTCTGACTTCGAGCTGACCAGTCGTTATGTGACCGAGCTGGTCAAGCACCTTCCGGGCGCCGTTCTCTAACAGAAACGCGGCATCGCACCACGTGCGATGCCGCGCATCTTCTCTTGCGCTCTTCGCTGACTAGCTCGTTCCCACTTTGTTGGCCGCGATTTCTGCCTTGACAACAGAGGCCAGTCGGCGGATGCCTTCGTTAATCTTCTCAGGCGTGCTTGACGAGAACGCGAGCCTCATCGTGTTATGCCCAGAGCCATCGACAAACGCGGCCGAGCCTGGAACATAGGCAACCTTCTGCTCAATGGCTCGTGCGAGCATGTCTTGGGCATCAATCCCTTCAGGCAACCAAACCCAGACGAACAGCCCGCCGTCCGGTTCTGTCCAACGAATGCCCTCGCCTTTGGGCATATGTTTCTCAAGGGCGTCGATCATGGCGTTGCGTTTCTCGCGGTAGATGGGGCGGATATCCTCAAGATGCTTGTCCAATCCATACTCAAGCATGTAGCGCGCTGCCAAATGCTGCGTCAGTTTGGATGTACACAAATCTGTCGCTTGCTTGGTTCGAACCAACGCATCCATCAGATCGGGCTGCGATGTGATCATGACCGCCAGTCTGAGGCCTGCTGAGAGAATTTTCGAGAACGTCACCAGCATGATGACGCGCCCGTCAGTATCCATGCTGTAGAGGGAGGGAATGGATTCCCCAGCAAATCGAAGATGCCCGTAAGGATTGTCTTCGAACACCAAGAGATCCTCGCGCCGGGCAATGTCCAGGATCTGCTTGCGCTTCTCCAGGGAAAGCGTAATGCCGCTTGGGTTCTGAAAATCGGGGATCACGTAGATGCCCTTCATCGTCTTTCCTGCTGCTTTGCACGCGGCAACCTGCGCTTCGAGTTCCTCGATGCTCATGCCATCGTCTTCCAGAAGAACACCAACCGTGTCAATCTGGAACAGTTTGAATGCCTGCACAGCCCCCAGGTACGTAGGCAAGCCGCAGAACAGCACATCCCCAGGATCAAAGAATGCCTTGCACAAGAGATCCAATCCCTGCTGAGATGCCGTCGTGACAAGGAGTTCGTCCCGTGTCGTATGAATACCCTGGGGCTCAAGCCACGTAATGAAGGCATCGCGAAGAGTTCGGCTTCCTTCTGTGGTTCCGTATTGGAGAACATTGGCTGAGTTGTTCAACAATTCATCGTAGGCGATCTCAGCCAACTCCTTGTTCGGGAATGACTCGGGCGCTGGCAGACCTCCTCCGAACGAGATGATGTCCGGCTGTTCCGTGAGCTTCAGAAGCTCTCGAATAGCAGACCTCTTGGCACCGCGAACCCGTTGGGAAAAGTGTTGTTTCATCAGACGCTCCTTGCGCGAGTGGTGATGTTCATATCTGTTGAATTGTAATCAACCGAGACGAGCTCTTCAAAAGAACAGGTTTGTGAATAGAGGGAAAAGCAAGGCGGCAACTGCAGATCCAAGGATTGCTCCGCCTAGGACGTCCAGTGGATAGTGCTCGCGCACGACAACGCGCGAGAAAGCAATGGTCGCAGCAACGACATATACGGATGTCTGGACTGCAACGTGCGGGTAGCAGTTGAAGACAACCCACGCCAATCCGAAGGATGTCGTGGCGTGGCCCGAGGGGAATGAGTATCCGTCAATCCGCGTTCGCATCCGCTCCTCCTTTACATCCGTGTTCTCCGGGCGTATTCGCCCTGTAAGGGTCTTGATAAAGCGGAAGATGACAATATTGGCTACGGTCACAGCAAACCCGATCCCCACATATCGGCGATCTGCGGTGCCTCCAAAAACCAGCAACCCCAGTGCCAGCGTTGCCCAGATATAGCCATCGCCCAGGAAGGTCGCTGTCACAAACATGCGATCGAGCCTGTTCAGCTTGCGGCTTGTGCCGATGGTATGAACCATGCGCCGATCCCAATGAAGAACGGAATCGAACCACCCGCTAAGTCTTTGTCGAATTACCGCGCGCCGCGTGCTCATTCGTCTTTCTTCTTCAGCGTGGGGAACAGGATCACGTCTCGTATCGACGCAGATCCTGTGAACAGCATCACCAGTCGATCAACGCCCATACCCATGCCTCCTGCTGGGGGCATGCCATGTTCGAGGGCGAAAAGGAAATCCTCATCGACTCGCTGTGCTTCTTCATCGCCACCTTCTCGCAGTTTCTCTTGTGCATCAAAGCGCGCTCGCTGATCGATCGGGTCATTGAGCTCGGTGAATGCATTGGCCAATTCCATGCCCGCAGAAAACAACTCAAATCGCTCGACCAAGGTCTCGTCATGAGGGCTTCGTTTGGCCAATGGAGAAATCTCAACCGGGTAGTCCGTGATGAACGTGGGCTGAATGAGTGTCTGTTCGACGAACCGCTCGAACAGGGCATTGACCGCTTCTCCTGCCGTTGCAGGCACGGGCTCAATCCCCCGTTCTGCAGCCAACTGAAGGGCTTGTTCTGTTCGCAAAACCAGCGGATCGACAGCTAGAGCCTTGGCGACGGCTTGTGTCATGCTCATGCGCAGCCACGGAGGAGAGAAGTCGATGGTTGTGCCATTGAACTCAACGACAAGCCCGCCCATCGTTTCCTGAAGTGCCTTGGTGACGAGCTGTTCGGCCAGAGCCATCATCCCTTCGACATCTGTGTAGGCTTGATAGATCTCCAGCATGGTGAATTCGGGATTGTGTTCTGTGGATATACCTTCGTTGCGGAAGCATTTCCCCATCTCGTAGACCCGATCAATTCCCCCGATCATCACACGCTTGAGATAGAGTTCGAGCGCAATCCGCAGATACATGTCCATGTCAAGAGCGTTGTGATGGGTACCAAAGGGCCTGGCATGTCCACCGCTGGCAATCGACAGAAGCACCGGAGTCTCGACTTCGAGGAATCCTTGTTCATCCAGCGTTCTACGAATACACGACAGGATGCGTGATCGAGCGATGAACGTCTCGCGCACTTCTTCATTGGAGATGAGATCGAGCGCACGGTGGCGATAACGTATCTCGACATCTTTGAGTCCATGCCACTTCTCAGGCAGAGGGCGAATCGACTTGGAAAGCAACATCACGCTCTGTGCTGCAATCGACAGTTGCCCGCGCTTGGTGCGAAAGACTTCGCCCGTGACTGCCACGAAGTCACCAACATCGATGTGGGCCAGAAATGCGTAGACATCGCCAAGGTTGTCGATCGAGGCGTAGGCCTGGATCTTCCCCGTTCCATCCAACACATCGAGGAACGAAGCCTTCCCCATCCCTCTGTATGCCATCAGTCGGCCAGACACCGTCGTCACATACCCTGAGTGCTCTTCGTTGTCCAACGCGCCGAATCTCTCATTGATCGGACCGATGGATTCGCTCTTAGGCACACGCGCAGGGTAAGCATCAATGCCCATCTCCCGCAAGGTGGATAGCTTGTCTAGGCGGGCTTGCCGCAAGGCGTCAGACATGGCGACTCCAGCCTACCTGTTGATGGCGATGACGCGAAACTTGCTCATACCCCAAGGCAGATCAACCGTGACTTCAGCGCCCTCGCGCTTGCCAAGCAGCTCCTTACCTGCGGGAGAAGCCATGGAGATCTTTCCGCTTTCAAGATCAACTTCCGCGGCGCTAACCAGTGTGAATGAGCCCGACTCTTTGAGCTTGAGGTCTTGGAGGATGAAGCTCGATCCAATTCCAATCTCATCTTTTGAGATCTGATCCTCGGGGAGAATCTCTGCCACCTCGAGAACGGATGTCAGGCGGCGCACTTCCCTCTCGTAGTACTGCTGCTGAGATTGAAGATACATATATTCCTTGTTCTCGCGCAGATCGCCCCCGTTCATCTTGGAGGCCTTAAGTTTCTCGGGAATCTCCTCGTATAGGATTTTCTGCGCATTTTCCATTTCCTGGCGCATCAATTCGTGCCCTTGTTTGGTTAGGAAGATCGTCTCTTTGTTCATTATCTCTCCTTCACGTTCTCGAGCGCCGTTTTCACAGCCTTGCCAAGGGTCCGCGCGATCGTTTCTTCTGGAACCTCTTTGCACACTGCATTCGGCCGAATCACGAGATCTACTGCAGGAAGACGATGCGCCGTCTTACGAAAAGCTTCTCGAAGCTTCCGTTTGATCCGATTTCTCTCCACCGCCGAACCCACTCTGCGCGGGACAACCATTCCTAGGCGTGGTCCCCCGTCCTTCGGGAATTCATCTCCCGTTCTCGGGAGTACGCCTCCCGTTCTCGGGAGTACGTGCAGAGCAAAGCAATTCCCCTTCCACGTGGCGCCTTCACGGAAAACGCGGATGAACTCGTTCTTCTTCTTGAGTCTCATCGTGGGAGGGAAACGGAAGTCGTCGTCTCCTGCCATGATCGAACTATAGTCGGAAGCACCGTGCGATTCAAGCTTTGCTGTGTTTTCTTACTCCATCAAACCCGTTGGAGTACACTGTCTATCCGACCATGGAACCGCGACACGTCTTTTCCGTCTCTGAGCTGAATACCGCAGCGCGAACTGCTCTTGAACAAGGTATTGGAGCCGTTTGGGTTCAAGGAGAAGTATCAGAACTGACAAAGGCTCCGTCAGGGCACCTCTACTTTACGCTGAAGGATGAGACGTCAGAATTGAGCGCCGTGCGTTTCAAGTCTCGCACCACATCGCTTCTCTCTGCAGTGACCATTGAGCCAGGAACTGTCGTTCTCGCCCAAGGCAATCTAACCGTTTATGAGCCGCGCGGGCGCTATCAATTCATCGTTTCGATCCTGCAACCCATCGGCGCGGGAGCACTGCAGCGCGCGTTCGAGCAGCTCAAACGAAAGCTCCACGAAGAGGGTCTGTTCTCTG
>SPBW01000142.1 GCA_004525685.1 Candidatus Atribacteria bacterium | reverse complement strand
GTGCCTTGGGAGCGGCGTTTGGCTTCAGATAGCTTTTCGATCTTGCGATGGGCGGCATCGATTCGATAACCGGCCTTGGTCGAACGTGCCTGAGGACCACGCCGGAGCCATTCCACTTCTCGCCGCACTTCGTTGGCCAGGGCGCGGCGCTCGTGGTCGAGCTCTTCCAGGAACATTTCACGCTTCTCAAGGAAATCGGAATAGTGCCCATTGACACTGAATACGCCATCGGGATAGCGCGGATCGATCTCGACAATGCGATCGGTTACGCGTTCGAGGAAATAGCGATCATGAGAGGTGAGGATGAAGGCGAACTTGGCACGTTCCAAGAATCGTTCCAGCCAATCGATGCCTGCCAAATCGAGATGGTTGGTCGGCTCGTCCATCAATAGCAAATCCGGTTCTTGCACAAGATGGCAACCTAGAGCCAAGCGCTTGCGCCAGCCGCCAGACAGGGTATCGACACGCACATCGGCGTCATCAAACCCTAGCCGCCGCAGCATCTTGCGAGCACGCACAAGCGGCTCATGCTCTTCCAGAGGAAGGTGGCTGAGGGCCTCGAGGATGGCGCTTTCGGCTGTCGCACCATCTTCAAACACATCGGCTTGTGGGAGAAAAGCAATGCGTGCCTTGTTGCTGCGGTCAACCCAGCCAGAATCAGGCGTCTCCTCCTCGGCAAGGATGCGCAACAACGTCGTCTTGCCCGCGCCATTGGGGCCCACCAGCCCCACGCGTTCATTGGGTTGGAAGGTAATCGACAATTCGTCAAACAAGGCGTGCGAAGAATAGGTCTTACTGACATTTTGCACTGACAGAATGGCCATCGATCCCTCTCCTCACGCTGAATCTGCGATGGGCTAATAATCCCATAATCTGCGCAGGAATGCAGCGTGACGCTCCAGCAAGGCTACTTGAACAAGTCGCGCTTGCTGAACGGTGCCCTGGCGAATCGGCCAAACGCCTTGAACGAGGTCAGCCAGTTGATGCGGGCGCCGCTCTTGCGATTGGCAAGCACCCGTCGGGCAATCCACGGAGTTACTGTCTCCACGCGGTCGGCAAGGATGTTGAAGATGCTCTTGGCACGCGGCCAATCGGGAGACGTCTTGTCCAGACCTTCGAGGATCAAGTCGGTGATGACCATGCCTGGGCTGATCGCCCCCACAACGACCGGCGTGCCTTTGGCTTCCAGCACGAGTGCGTCGGTGAAGTAGCGTATCGCTGCCTTGGTCGTTCCGTACAGGGCGGTTCCCCGAACGTGGCGACCGGCACTGCCCAACCCCTCCAGGTTGTAGATGCTGCCACAGCCCTGCGCAACCATGCCTGTCATAGCAACCCTTGCACCGTACAAGGTTCCAAGAATGTTGGTGTCGACAATGGCATGGGTGCGGTCGATGGTCAGCGCCCACGGGCTGCGCTGTGCATGGCTGATCCCAGCATTGTTGATCCAGATGTCGATTGGACCGTAGGCATCCTTCGCTCGATCCCACAACGATTGAACGGCGTCGCACTGTGAAACATCGCAGGGGATACCCATCACTCGGTCTTCTCCGTAGACTTGCGCCAACGTGTCACGAACCGTGGTCACTGACTCCTCGATTCGTCCGCTTACCACAACACGACAACCCAACTCGAGAAACTCACGAGCCAGCCCCAGTCCTATACCCCGCGTACTTCCGGTTATGACAATCGTCTTCATCATCCTCCGTCGCCTACTCTACATCATGCGTTCACGGGGTCCTAAAGGAAATCCCCGTGCGTTCGTTATAGGGTTTGGCGAGGTGTTGGAGGAATCGATTCGGACACCGACACTGAACGCAGCGAAGGGAGGCTGTGTGAGATCCGATGTAAGGACCATGAGTCGGTATCTCGACGAATTGCCCGAGGAACGAGGATCTGCCGTGGCAGTCGTTCGCAAGGTCATCCTGAAGAACCTCCCAGAGGGCTACGAAAAAGCGATGAACTGGGGCGGATGGTCGGAATGATATCGCTTGTGGCTCCATCATCCATAGAGAATGCGCAAAGCGCATTCTCATGGGCGCGAGCGACAGCGACAGCTAGTTCAAGTAGTTCTTCAATTGGATCCTAACCCACTCGTCTTTGTAGTAGCCGTAGTGGCTCTCCACGCTACGCTCCCCTAGATCAAACAAGGACACTGACCCGTTAATGACAAGCTGCGAACCATCCTCGCTCTTGTCGTTGTCTTTGTGGTATTCCGGGAATTCCTTCGGGTTGAGGTAGTCGATCAGCTTTCTGGCCTGAGCGTAGGTGATCGGACCATTGTCGAGTGTCGCCTTGATACGGAAGTTCAACTCGTCATATCGCCATTGAACGTCGTTCATATGGTCTTTGGCGAAATTGTTGGTCCATGTCTTCATCCCACACAGCCGAAGCTCGGGATGAATCCAGTGGTTGGTGGCCAGGATCACATCCTTGTTGCCCATTCGCTCCGGAGCAAAGTAGTAGGTCTCTGGGCAGTTCCTTTCCTCTGGCGTTTTGTTGATATAGCCACGGTCATCAAAGGCATCAGGGTAGAGCGTCTTCTTGAAATATGCCCACAGGCTACGGTTGAACTTCTTGATGTACTTGTCTAGAGCAGGCACATCGCCGGGCCAGCGAACCATGACACCGCGGGTGTCAGTGTCAGATCGATGCTTGTTGATGTATGCAGCTTTCGGTAACAGTGCCCGCAAGGACATACGTACCTGTTGCACGTAGCTTCGGAACGGGATCTTCTCCATGGTTGCCCCAGCCTCGACGACACACGCGCTGTCCTCGCCCTTCTCTTCACCAGCTGCCGCAAGGATGTAATCCCAGGAAACTCCACGTTGAGCGTTGATGATTCGATTCTTGGCGTCCTCCAACGTCGCGCCTCGTTCAATGCAATCGCGCACCATCAGCAGCGAGTTCATTCCTGGTTCGGCCGACGTGCAGTTGGCCGCAGGGATCATGTCGACACCTGCTGCAACACCTTCAGAATTCATGGCTGCAATGCTTCCCACAAAGCCCGGAGCAGTCATACTGACCACTGGGAGCGAAAGTGCCGAACCCTTCTTCGAGACGGGATTGTAGATGACGTGACAGGCGACGTTTTGAAAGACCTTGCCCGTGGAGAACATGAAATCCCTTCCGAAGAATGGACCCTTATGATCCTTGGTGGCCTTGGTCGCTGCGTTCAGTAGCGCGAATGCGTTGCAGGCGACAGGCATCCGCCAATGCCTCACCGACAGCGGGACATGGGACCTGATCTCGCCGGTGTAAACGATGGACAGCAAGAGGTCTAGCCCCATATTGAGAACCCACAGTTCGTTCTTCTTTACCTTCGTCGTGCGGTTCTCGAAGTGAGCGGCGTCTTTGCATCCATCGTAGATTCCATTGAGTTCCTGTTTGAGTTCGGGAGATGCGTCCTTCTGCATACCCCGCCTCCGAATCATGCTCCGGAGAACGCCAATGAGGATCTTGTGCGTGTCGAGCAGTTGCTCCCGCTCCTGCTTGCCTTTCTTGCTCTCGGCATTGGTGACGGAGTGCAACATCGAAAGGATGACGTTGTCGATAAACTGCTCGGTCATCACGTCGATGTCCGGCTCAGCCAGCCGGCCCATGAGATACCCCATCTCATACGGAGCCCCTTCGACATAGTAGGCGCGCTTCGGCTCCTTGGTTTGGTAATTGGTCGCAGACTTGTGTGTGGCGACCATCCCCACTCGCTCAGCACCGGGATCTCCGCATTGAATGATGCCACCCTTATGAACAGTGAAGTCGTCATTCTCAAACGCCTTCTTCAATCGTTTGATTCGCGCCGTCACGCTTTCAGGGTTTGCCATCGCACGCTCCTGGCTCAGGGCGCGCGATTCTCAAGAGTAACGGGTGCGCGCCGGGGCTGCACACATTCTAGGGTCACGTCGTACGAGAGCGCAAACGTGCGGCTATGATGTTGAGGGATAACCGACGATGCGCGAGCCGAAAACGCCCATACAAAGTAAATGCGAGCGAGCAGCTCCCGTCGTCATAGAGAAAGCGATGGCGCTTTCTCTGGTAAGCGAGCGATCTTCACATTGGAGAATTCGTTTGCGAATTCTCTCATAGCGAACGAAGTGAGCGACAGCGACAGCTACTTCAGTGCCTCTTGTCCCTCGAACACTCGGGTTGGTGAGAGAATGTCCAGGATCTCCTCATCCTCTGGCGTTAGCTGATCCTCTACCATCCGAGCCAACAGCTCGCCGAGTCCGGGGCCGAGCATGAAGCCTTGACCGCACAAGCCAACGGCCATCAGATATCCCTTGAGTTCATTCGACCAGCCGACGATGGGAGAGCCGTCGGGCGTCATCGGATAGAGGCCGCGCCACGTTCGCCGCACGCGAAGATTGGCTAGCCTGGGCATTAATCGAACCATGCGCTTGGCCACCATCGGCAAGAAGGCACTGGTTTCGTCGCGATCAAATCCCCAAATGCTAGGACTGGGCGTGATGCAGAAGACAACTTGCCCGGTTCGCAGCTGGAAGAAATAGTAGTTGGCGGATCCAGGAGCGGGTGCGATGTCGACGACCATCGGCTTGAGGAACGGCGCGACGGGTTCGGAAATGCCGCCTTCGTGCGAATCAGGGCGTACGGGATGATCGTGTCCCACGAACGTGCCTATTTCAGCGGCCCAGGCACCCGCTGCGTTGATGACGACAGGCGTCTCATAGCGGCCCTTGTCTGTGACCACCGCTCGAACTTCCCCGCCGCGTGTCTCGATGTCTGTCACGGATTCATTGAAGTGGAAGACGGCTCCGGCGATGTTGGCTTGTTGATAGAGCACATGGCCGAACAACAGCGGCGAACAATGGCCATCCTGCGGAGAGAACGTGCCGCCGATCAGTCCGTCGTGCCGAAGTGGAGGGATGATCTCCAGGAGGTCTGAGGCATCGTGCCAATCGATGGACAAGCCCTGCTCATGCTGAATGACGAGCAACTCTTTCAAGATCTTCTCTTCGCGAGGCGTGTAGGCGACGAACGAGTAGCCGCCCGTCGACCACTCAATGTCCTGGCCATAGGTCACTTGCCACGTCGAGGCGATTTCGAGAGAGCGAAGTCCGAGCCGGATCTTGACAGGATCGGAGTGCGTGGCGCGAATGCCACCGATGGCAGACTTGTTCGAGCCTTGTCCCTGACTGGCCAGCTTGTCGATGACAAGCACTTTCAAACCAGACTTGGCCATGGACCAAGCAGCTGGGACCCCCACACTCCCAGCACCTATAACAATCACATCGTATGTCTGATTCACTTTCGCCCCTTCCCACGCAGAGAATCCGAAGGATTCTCTGACCGACTCGAATCGTTCCCATCCTTCGAGTCGGCGTTCTCTTGCTGCGCCAGATTCAAACCTGCAAAGGTCCCGAGGGGTACTTCGACAAACAGCGGTCTGGGTACACCGCCTGTCACATCCTCCATCGCAACGCCGCACTCGCGGAACAGCCTGAGAATCAGCGCTTGGCACGTCTTGCCTCCACACGCGCCCATGCCGGCTCGCGTCAGGATCTTGAGC
>SPBW01000110.1 GCA_004525685.1 Candidatus Atribacteria bacterium | reverse complement strand
GACGCGGTAATCATGCTCGTATCGTAGCAGGCAAATTCCTGTAAGCAAAGAAAAGACACGTATTAGACGGCTCGTACGCATCTCCGCGCGCTGATTCTGAATCTTGGCTCTGCGTGCATTCCGACGCGGATTCAGGATTGGCCATGAGGAGGGTCAATCTGCTATGCCAGCCGCCTCTGCCTGATAGGCGATGCCAAGCCGTCGAAGGCGGCGCAACTCACTGAGCAGCATCGGCAACACGATAAGCGCCGACAGCACATCGGTGACACTGAATGCTACCCAGACGCCGGTTGTGCCGAAGAAGTGAGAGAGAATAAAGACGCAGGGGATAATCAGGATGATGCCGCGAAGCAGCGAGATGACCAGCGCGTGGGACGCACGACCAATTGCCTGATACAGCCCGCCCACGATCGCTTGTACTGCAAACAGCGGGATTACCAACGCAATCCATCGAAGCGCCGTGGAGCCACGGGTAATCAATGCAACATCCGTGCTAAACAAGCCGAGAAAAGCCCTTGGGAACACAAGGAATACAATCCAGAAGAATCCCGACAGCAGGCCGGCAAATGCGAGCCCGTGCCAGATGGTCGATTGCACACGATCGGTCTGCCGCGCGCCGTAGTTGAATCCGAAGATTGGCTGAACGCCGTCGACCACCCCAAAGATCGGCATGCGCGCAAACGACATCAGGCGATTGACGACGCTGTAGACGGCGATATCCACGTCTCCGCCGTGAATGCCCAGAACCCGGTTGATAACGACCGTTGCAGCACTGGAGGAGAAGGTCCGAATGAATGACGACGTACCGATGCTGACGATCTCGCGGACGAGATGGGCGCGAAGCCTAAGGTTTCGCAGATGGAATCGAACAACGCTTCGCCCTCGCAGAATGTGCCAAGCCAGATAGCTGACACCGATTCCTTGCGCAAGAATCGTTGCCCACGCAGCGCCCGCCGTACCCATGTGGAACCCGAAGATAAACAGCGGATCTAGGGCGATATTGAGGAGAGCGGCAACGAGTATGGGGACTGTCGCTCGCAGGGCGTCTCCTTGTGCGCGAACGAGTCCAGACAAGGCGAACGAAAGCAGAAACGGGAAGCTGCCGCCGAGAATAATGGTGATGTAAGAAACGGCATAAGGAAGAACCTCACTTGTGGCGCCGCTGAACTTCATCAGTTGGGTGCCGAACAAGATGCCGATGATAGCCAATGCGATACCGGCGACAGCGACCAGGCAAATCCCCGTTCCCATGGACTCCTCGGCCGTCTTCATGTCGCCGCGGCCCAAGGCGCGTGACAATACGGATGCACTGCCGACGCTGACCAGTTGGCCAAGACCTATCATCAAGAGAAATGTGGGAAAGGCGACGCCGATTCCGGCGATGCCCAAGGTCCCAACACCTCGCCCGACGAAGATGGCATCCACGACGTTGTAGAGTGCATGCACCAACAGAGCGATGATCGAGGGCGTCGACATGCGAACGACCAACTTGCGAATTGGCTCGTGCCCAAGGGCCTGCGCTGTGTTCTTCATCCGTAGATTCACCTTCTTGCGTATTCAGCCACGCCCACAGTTTACCGCCGTTTGGGCACGATGCTCGCAAGTTGGTCTAAGTTACGGGGACACACAATACTAAGTCCACGAGAGCCTGTTCGAGTAAGCTGCCATCATCGCGAGTTGACTGTTATTCGATAGCGACCGGCTCCGGGCCTCTTGCGAGACATCTCCAGTATCGCCCAGAGTTTCCAGCCTCCAATCCGTGGAAACTCCAAGCAACGGATGCGCAGCACCCGTTGCCCTTGACAAAGCCACGGAATAAAACGTATGTTGTGTTTAGTCGCCGCAAGGCGGCTTTTCTGTTGCCATTCACCAACGAGCCAGAGATTCCTGAATGCTTTGTCAGGAATCTCCAACAAACACAGCGGGCTACAGGCCACTGAGTACGCGTTCGCAGGCACCCCCATTCGCTGCTCTCATGACGACATTTTGATGCTCACCGTCCGTGCGTCATTTGGCGTGATAGGTGAAAGCGTTTACCATGAAGCGGCCTAGGAGGTAATACCAATGAAACGTCATGGTCTTCTTTTAAGTCTCGTCATCGTAGGGGGGCTCTTGTCTGGGTGCGTAGGCCCAGTTGTCAATCCCCCGATAATCCTGCCACCGCCCCTGGAAGACTACTCGCTCTATGGCGCTGCCAACTATGTGCCCGGACCACTGGAAGAGGATCCGTATCCGCTGTTTGTGGGTGCACGCTGGCTCTACCGGAATGCAGCCAACTACTGGAATCCTCAAATCTCTGCTTCGGGTTTGCTGGAAAGCGAGGTTGTCGCCATCGTTCAAGGTGATGGGATGGAGTGCTACGTTCTCCAGACGCACTATAGCAACGGCCCGGATCAACTTCTCTATCTTCACCGAACTGTAGATGAAGTCTCGCTTCGAGGCTCTCGCACGGTCGGCACGTCAGGCTCTCAGACAAGCTACTCTCTCAATCCCGGATTGGCTTTCCTCGAACTCCCGCTGGAAGAGGATGCGTCTTGGCTCCTGCGCACAACTGGAGGGGCGGGGAAGGCACAGGTCTATCACCGCGAGGTCGCTGCCATCGAGTCTGGAACGGTCAGCACGCTTCTGGGCACCTATTCACCCATCTTTGTCGGGGCCTGGCGCGTGCACTACGACCTACCCGAAAGCAGTCCCCGACTTTATGGTGGACCGATTCAGTTCCTGTGGTTCGCAAATGGGGTTGGTGTGGTGAAGCATGTTCTCAACTCTGTGGATTATGAGCTTGCTGAATTCCGGCTACCCGGTGAGATTCTTGCTCTGGACGAGAGTGACGATGGACGAACGGCGCGAGTGCCCGACGGTGGGCTGGTCGTTGTTCAGCTTCGTGAAGGCGAAGGATGGGAATGGGTGCTCGCAGGCGTGGATGGCTCTGGCCTTGAGGTTCTCAGTGACGAGTTCTATGCCGACACGCCCAGAGTGTTCAAGGACGCTAGAGGAACGCATTCATTCCAACTTCGAGCCATGGATGCTGGCGAAAGCTTCGTTTGGTTCGAGCTTCGCAATTTGGAGAGCAACGAGGTGGGGAACAGGATCGAATACACAATCCGCGTTAACTAAGCAAACATGCTACGAGAGGGGCTCCGTTGTGTGCGGAGCCCCTTCTTCTTTGCCCCTTGCCCTGCAACGCGCTCTGTGGCTTTGGATCAACCTGAAACAAAGGAGATTCATGAATCGACAAGGGATTCTTGACTTCGTCCGAAAACACCCAACAGCCTACATGGCAACAGTCGAAGAGTCAGAGCCCCGCGTTCGAGCTATGCAGACGGCGCACATCGATGACGAGGGACTGACATTCTGTACGGGAGTTCACAAGGATGTCGCCAAGCAGCTCCAATTGAACCCTTCTGTCTAGCTCTCCTATTGGGATGCCGCAGAGGGGATTCAACTGCGTGTTCGCGGACAGATGGAGCCGCTTGACTCGCTCGACCTCAAGACATACATCGTGGAGACTTCATTTGCGTTCCTCAAGCCTGTTGTCGCCCAACATGGGTACGAGTCGCTCGCTCTGTTCCGGTTGTCTGCCGGGGAGTACCGGATCTGGAACCGAAACGACGGTGGATCAGAAGACAAGGGCACGTTCTAATCGTCAATAGAGGGCGGAACACGCATACGGGCTCAAGTGATTCAAGTTGTCCTACAGGCCAAGATCCTCATTGATGAACAACAGCGTGATTCGCCCTGGCGGATTGCAGTGTTCGATAATCGATAGATTGCTGCAGATGCGATCTGGCGACGCGCAGTCGTGACAGCGTCCCGTCTTGGCACAGGGTGTGTCCTTGCCCAGCTGGATCGCCAGCGAAGCAGCAGCAACATTCCGCGCTCTGTAGATGGCGCTGTCCAGATCCTCAGTCAGCTTATTCCGCCCCAAGAAAAGAACGACACGGCGAGGCCCCAAGCTCAATCCCGCAACCCGATTGCCGTCTCCATCGATGTTGACGAGGGCACCGGCGATCGATACGGCGTTCGATGATGCGATGAACACATCGGCTGACAGAGTCTGTCGTCGAATATCCAGCTGCTCTTCGTAGCCGTGGCCAAACTTGCTTCGGTCAAGGAACCGGACGTCTCCTAGAGAGAGACGATCGCGAATCCCGAGTTGCTGAACCGTGTCTGAGCCGCCATAGCCCACAACGTCACTTGGCGTCAGGTTCGAGAAGAAGTACTCGATCGCTTCTGCTGCTGTTTCAAAGAACAGCGCTTCGAATCGTCGTCGACTGAAGTTCTCTATCGCCCGCCCTATTCGGAGTCTGTGATAGGTATCCTGCGCTGCTTGAAGATTCATTGGACCTCAGCCGCTGAGGCGGAAGCGACGTAGTCTGATGTGCCGCGAATGGCGACGACCTCGCCGAAGGTCATGAGATGAAGATCCCCGTCAGGATAGTGTTTGATGATCTGGGGATCGAGGAACCGGTGGGACTCAAACGGGGCCGTGTACATCTTCCGACACTCGATGATCAGTTCCGCTTCGTCGAATCCCGGAGCGTCTACTACGAGTGATGGGACAGGCGTGAGGCCAGCGAGCTTGATCTTGTCAACATCTCTGCCGGACGTCTCTCCGCAGATCGTAAGGGCTTGCCTGTGAGATTCTGGAAGCACGGACAGGGTGAAGGTGTCGTGTTCCTCCATGAATTCGTACGTATATCGGCTGGGGCGTACGACAACCATGGCGATGGGCTTGTTCCACATCACGCCAAGGCCGCCCCATCCGACAGTCATCGCATTGAAGTTGCCCGAGGTAAAATCTCCGGCTGTGAGCAAAGGCCAGCGATGAGCCCAGATCTTGATGGCCGGAAGAATCAACTGTTGCGGAGAAATCGAAATGCGGTTCACAAGGAGCTCCTTTGGTTCGGGGTCTACAGACCGGCTGAGTCAGCGAACAGGGTACGCGATCCATGCTAACCATTCAAATAACTTAAGGCAGTTAGTCAATGGACTTAGCTCAAAGGCCTTGCGCAAGGGTGAAACGTGGAACCTTTCGTGGAGAACATCCTTTTGAGATGCCATGGGCCCGTGACTATACTCGCTGCGTGAGGGAGTGAAGCGGCGGTCTCGCCACACACGATCGCCAGGGGGGCAAGAATGGTCAAGGCTGAAAGCAGTCTCTCGTGTCTGCAGTTGATCGGCGGGCATGTGGCGCTTGACTTCGCCAACTCCATTCACTGCCGAAGCGTCGAGAACCCTTGCGATCTCATTCCATCGTATGGTGCGATGGTCGAATGGTCTGCTGTTGCAGGCATCCTGAGTTCCGAACAAGCTGTCTTCCTTCAGCAGGAAGGCGCCGCACGAGCGCTTGAAGCAGAGAGAGTTTTGGAGCGAGCACTCGTTCTTCGCCAGGCAGTTCATGAGGTCTTCTCATCTGTTGCCGCATCACGGGTGCCCGCCACCGCTGCGCTGGCAGAGCTGAATGCCGAGTTGAGTGGTGCTCTTTGCCGACGCAGCGTTCAGCACGATGGCACACGCATGCTTTGGGGTTGGCAGGGAAGTGATGCCGCGCTGGACCAGATGCTGTGGACCCTAGCCACTGCAGCAGCGGATCTATTGACGTCAGAGGATGTTCAGTGGATTCGTGAGTGTCAAGCGTCCGATTGCGATCGACTGTTCCTCGACACGAGCCGTAATCGGCGAAGACAGTGGTGCAGCATGCAATGGTGTGGCAATCGTGAGAAGGCGCGACGATCTGCCAGAAACAAACGGCAATTCTCAGACGACGTCTAGAAAAGGTCCGATACCATCCTCGGAGAGCAAACGTTTGCCTCCATGCCTAGATATGTCCGAAGCAGGCAGCGGTGGGTGTTGTCGTGCATGCGCACGCCGGAGAACACGTGCAATGGAACGTGTCCGGGGATACTGTATCCGCGCCCCGCTAGAGATTGCCCTGCTGTGAATCGAATTGTCTAGTGCGGAAATCCTCTGGAGGATTCATGAGACCAAGATCGCGCCAACGCTCTCAGCGCCCAGCTGGCATGCTGGGCTTCTCGTTTGTGTGGTCAGGGCAGCTCTTGTCCGTCCTGGCCTCCAGTGCAACGAGCTTCGCACTCACCATCTGGGCGTACAAGATGTATGGAAGCGCGACGGCGCTTGGCGTTATTAGCACGGCGTTCATCGTGCCGTACCTCCTGCTTTCGCCGGTCGCTGGGGTGATGGTCGACCGCTACGACCGCAAGGTCATGATGATGATCAGCGATCTGGTGGCCGTACTCGCCACTGCCGGGATCCTCGCCTTCCATATGCTGGGGACGCTCCAGATGTGGCATTTGTATGTGGCAGCAGCCGTGGCGGGATTGGGCAACACGTTCCAGTGGCCCGCCTACTCAGCGGCGATTAGCACCATGATTCCCAAGGAGCAGTATCATCGCGCCAACGGAATGATGTCGCTAGTGGAATCCGGGCCAGCTGTGTTCGCTCCGATTCTCGCTGGTGCACTGTATCCAGTCTTGGGCTTGACAGGCATCTTGCTGCTCGACATCGCCACCTTCTTCCTGGCCATTGGCGCACTCTTGTTTGTTGCGATTCCCAAGCCAGCAAAGACCGTTGTGGGGCAAGCCGCAAAAGGAGGAATGGTTCGAGAGGCTCTCTACGGATTCCGTTACATCTTCGAGCGAAAGAGCTTGCTGGCACTGCTCTTCTTCTTCCTTGCTCTGAACTTCATCATCGGTCTTGCCTTCAACGTGTTCGACCCATTCATTCTTGAGCGCACGGGCAGCAACAGCGTACATCTTGGGTATATCCGCTCTGCCGCCGCGATTGGAGCTGTTGTCGGCGGGTTGCTGATCACTGTGTGGGGTGGATTCAAACGACGGATGAAGAGCATCCTGCTTGGTGAAGGACTCACGGGATGCGTCGCCCTCATCGTGTTTGGACTTGGGCGCAGCGTGCCCTTCTGGATTGTGGCAGCCGGATTGGGCGCCATCTTCGGACCTCTCGTGAATGGAGCCAGCCAATCAATTTGGCAAGCCAAAGTCGCTCCTGATCTACAAGGCCGCGTGTTTTCAGCTCGCCGAATGATCGCCTTTGCCATCGGGCCGGTCATGCCCGTCTTGGCAGGTGTCCTCGCCGACTACGTGACTGAGCCGGCCATGACATCGGGAACATCGTGGTTGGCGCGAACCTTCGGATGGATGGTCGGCACGAGCCCCGGCTCCGGCATGGCGCTGCAGTTTGTCTTTGCCGGGATTCTGTATGTGGCATTGGTCGTCAGCGTCTATCTGTTCGTCCCCGCCATTCGCAATCTTGAGGATCTACTTCCAGATCATGATGAGTTGGAAAAAGTGGAGTAGAGCGCTCTTGGCCGGAGGTAGGCGCCGCGCCCCATCTCGTCAGACTGAAGGAGGGAACAAGGTG
>SPBW01000201.1 GCA_004525685.1 Candidatus Atribacteria bacterium | reverse complement strand
TCGCTGCCGTATCTTCATGCGGGCCAATTGGTGGTTCTGGAGAGCACGTCCTATCCACGCACGACTGAGGAGATTATCCAGCCGAGGCTTGAATCGCGCGGATTTGTTATTGGCGAGGATATGTTTTTGGCGTTCTCTCCTGAGCGGGTCGATCCAGGGAATCTGGAATACAAGACCCAGAACACGCCGAAGCTCGTCGGCGGCGTAACAGAGCATTGTACAGATGTCGCTGCGGCGGTGTATGAAGCGATTCTGGAAACAGATGTTTGCCGCGTATCCTCTCCGCGTACGGCCGAGATGGCCAAATTGCTGGAGAACGTCTTTCGCATCGTCAATATCTCGCTTGTGAATGAGTTGGCACAGCTTTGCGAGCGGATGTCCATCGACATGTGGGAAGTGATTGAAGCGGCCAAGACGAAGCCATTTGGATTCATGGCCTTCTATCCAGGACCGGGTCTTGGCGGACACTGTATTCCGCTTGATCCTTTCTACTTGTCGTGGAAAGCGAAGGAGTACGACTTCACAACGCGATTCATTGAGTTGGCTGGCCAGATCAACGATGACATGCCCTATCACGTCGTAGAGCGTGTGGGCGCATTGCTGAACAATGTCGGAAAGCCGATTCGAGGGGAGAGAATCCTGCTCTTGGGCATGGCATACAAGAAGGACATCGACGATCTGCGGCAGTCGCCCGCAGTGAAGATCGCTCAGTTGCTACTTGACCAAGGGGCAATCCTCTCGTATCACGATCCACTAATACCTGTTGTCAAGCAGGAATCCCTCTGCCTCACGAGTGTATCCCTCTCTGATGAGACGCTTTCCGATCAGAGTCTCGTCTTGATCACGACGGATCATACGGGCATTGACTATGCCCGAGTGGTGGCCCTGGCGCCGCTTGTGTTTGACACACGCAATGCTACCAAGGGCCTGACCAGCGATCATCTGTTCAAGTTGGGGGTTGGCTGATGCGCTTGGGAATCCTTGGGGCTGGCGGCTGGGGCAAGAACCTGGTTCGCGTATTCTGCGAGTTGCTGGGCGCCGACGCAGTGACAGTCATCGATCCAGATTCAGGCCGCCTCGACGCTGTGCTGTCTAGGTACCCGGCAATCTCTGTAACGACGACGCCACCGTGGGATGACCTCAGTGCAGCCGTCATCGCCACGCCCGTGCCGCTTCATTACCAGCTCGCCCTCGATGCTTTGAATGCCGGACTGCATGTGTTGGTCGAGAAGCCGCTCGCACTGTCCTCAGACGATGTCCGATCGTTGATCGAAGCTGCCGAACGCGAGGATCGTATCCTGATGGTCGATCACCTGTTGGAATACCATCCGGCTGTTGTGCGCCTCAAAGAGATGTGCGAGCAAGACGTCGTGGGGACGATTCGCCACATGACATGCCAGCGACTGAATCTTGGGGTGATTCGATCCGAGGAAAACGCTTGGTGGAGCCTAGCGCCGCATGATGTCTCTGTCGTCTTGCATCTGCTAAACGATATTCCAATCGAGGTATCTGCGACGGCCGGCACGGTTCTTCAAGACGGCATCCCCGATGTGGTTCATGCGACACTTTGGTTCCAGAATGGCGCGATGGCCCACATCCATGTGAGCTGGCTCGATCCAGTGAAGACGCGGCGATTTACAGTCGTTGGCGAGCATGCGATGGCTGTACTTGATGACATGAGTGCGGACAAACTTGTGCTGCACACGGATGGTATTCGAATGCAAGATGGCCAGGTTGTGATCGACAAGGAACATCCGGTTGTTCAAGAGATCGCAGATATCGAACCGCTGCGAGCGATGGCCGAGACGTTCCTACACAGCATTCGTACCGGAGAGCGGCCACGATCCGATGGATGGGATGGCCTTCGTGTCGTCCGCGTTCTGGAAGCCGTGCAAGAGTCATTGGATAGGAATGGAGCGATCGTCCGATTGGAGAGATTGGATGCCTGAGTATTTCGTGCACGAGTCATCGTATGTCGATGCCGATGTTGAGATCGGCGCAGGAACCAGAGTTTGGCATTTCTCGCACATCATGCGAGGAACCCATATTGGTAAGAACTGCACATTGGGTCAGAACGTGCTCGTTGGTCCCAACGCAGTCGTTGGGGACAACGTCAAGATCCAAAACAACGTCTCTGTCTATGAGGGCGTTGTCTTAGAAGACGATGTCTTCTGTGGCCCCAGTTGTGTCTTCACCAATGTCAATCGTCCGCGATCGGCCCATCCCACTGCAGCAGAGGCGTATGGAAAGACGATCGTTCGTCGTGGAGCAACCATCGGCGCCAACGCCACCATCGTGTGCGGCAACACGCTTGGGGTTCATGCATTCGTAGGCGCTGGAGCCGTCGTCACACGCGATGTTCCTGACTATGCGATCGTGGTTGGCAATCCGGCACGCATTCATGGATGGTGCTGTGCATGTGGTGCAGTGCTTGCGTTCGATGATGAAGGGAATGGGCATTGCTCTACGTGTGGCAAGACGTACATGAAGTCTGGTGACATCGTGAAGCTTGTGGCGAGTGGCCCGTAGCACGCAGAAGGGAGCGGAGGGATAGAGGAGTCGAATGCCAGACAGCGTTGAGAATCTTCAGATATGGAAGGAAGGCGTATCTCTTGTCGAGGCAGTCTACTTGGCTACGAAGCCGTGGCCAAAAGAGGAGACCTACGGGCTGACCAGCCAGATTCGAAGGGCAGCAGTATCAATCCCCGCCAATCTTGCTGAAGGAATTGGTCGAGGGACATGCCTTGAGGCTGCACGATTCGCTCAGATCGCTCTTGGATCCCTTTACGAATGCGATACCCTTCTTGTTATTGCGAAGAGACTCGGATACATCGAAAGCGACGCAGTGATGGAGCTGCGCGATAGTTGTTCAAGACTCTGCAAGCAAGTCTCAGGCTTCATTGCGTACCAGAGGGAGCGTCATGACTCGAAATAGTAGTTGGTACACGCGCTGTCAGATCTCGATGCTCTGCTACATGCCACAAGCTACAAACCACACTCGGGAAGAGGTTCGCCTATGAATGTCCCCGTGCTTGACTTGAAACGACAGTACGCGGCCATCCAACACGAGATCGACGCCGCAATCCTTGAGGTCGTCCGAAGCGGACAGTATGTCCTCGGCCCCTACGTGAGGGATTTCGAGAACGCGGCAGCTGAGTACTGCGGTTGCCGACACGCGATCGGTGTCGCCAGCGGGACCGATGCATTGCTTCTCTCACTGAAGGCGCTCGGGATTGGATCGGGCGATTCGGTGATTCTGCCCAGCTTCACATTCTTCGCCACCGCCGGTGTCGTTCACAATGTCGGCGCGACACCCGTCTTCTGTGATATTGATCCGCACACATTCAATCTGGATCCGGAACACCTGCGATCGATTCTAGAGGGTGCAGGTGCAGCATGTGGTACGTCGCCCGTGGCAAGTGGAGACAAGAGCAGAAATAACCTGCACGCTTCCTCTACAAGCCACACGCCACGTACCACAAGCTCTGGTCCTCGTTTCCGAGCCATCATCCCCGTCCACTTGTATGGGCAGATCGCCGACATGAATGAGATCACTTCCATCGCGGACGAGTACGGGTTGGCGGTCATCGAAGACGCAGCGCAAGCTATCGGCGCGGAATACGGGCCAGTGGCCGGTAGCCAGTTGCCTGTAGGAGATCCCGCCGGTTCTACTCCACACTCCACACTCCACTCGCCACTTGCCTCGGGCGGAACCGCCCGCGCCGGAACCATCGGCGATCTTGGCTGCTTCAGCTTCTACCCCACCAAGAACCTGGGTGCCTATGGCGACGGCGGCATGATCACCACCAACAATGACCAGTTGGCTGA
>SPBW01000038.1 GCA_004525685.1 Candidatus Atribacteria bacterium | reverse complement strand
GCCTTGATGCCTGCACGGTCGCGCACGTCCTTCGGAAGTACCATTTGCCCGCGCTCGTCCACCGTAACCATGGCTTGAACCTTGTAGCATCCACAGCCGCCCTGGGGTTCGTCAGCTTGTCCTTTCATGGAATCTCCTGATAATTCTGTCTTCTCTGATTATTCTGATGAAGAGGATACACAGGATCTCCCTGCTGTCAAGGTTCCCTCGAATTGCCATGCCTTCTCCTTCGCACTACGCTGTGACGTGCGGAGAAGGAGGGACCATGCGGAGGGGAGTGATCCTGATGACGCTTCTTTGTCTGGGCATGGGTGTCATGGCGGCCAATCCGCCGATACACGTTGTCGAATCCGTCGATCCAGTTCACTACATGGGGTTGTGGTATTCGATCGCCAGCATCCCCACTTCGTTCGAGCGCAACTGCGTGCAAGGCACGACTGCCGAGTATACGTTGCTGGAGAGCGGGAGAATCCAGGTCGTCAATACGTGCTATGACGCTGACGGGAAGATTGATGTAGCACGCGGGCAAGCTTGGGTGCCGGATGCGTCCGAGTCGAGCAAGTTAAGGGTCAGTTTCGTGCGGTTCCTCGGCATCTGGTGGTTCGGAGCACCTTATTGGGTCATCGACCTCGCGCCGGACTACTCCTATGCCGTCGTCGGCCATCCGTCGCGCACGTATGGATGGATCCTCAGCCGGACGCCGTCACTCCCCGACAATGTCCTTGCCGACATCGTTGAACGGTTGGAGTCGCAGGGATATCGTTTCGAGGCCTTCCGGATGCAGGATCAGTCGATCCATCTCTCACAGGCTGGCGGCTAGGGCGAACCAAGATGACAAGAGGCGCCGGAGCGGAGCGACCGTAGCCTGCGACACTGCCGGCCGAGTATCATTCACTCGCATCGTTACGTCATGACACACGTGTTAAGCAGGGGGAGATCGTGCTGACAAATCACCAGGCCGTCGTTCTTGTTACCGGTGCGTCCTCAGGCATTGGCCGAGCCTGCGCCATTCACCTTGCCCGGCAAGGGAATCTCATATACGGGACGACTCGTCGCAACCCGGATCAAGTTGCTGCGGATCTTCGCCAATCGCTTGAGACCTCGCATCAACTGGAGGTCGTCGTCATGGATGTCGACGATGACGAATCGGTGGCCCGAACCGTAGATGCCGTGGTCAAGAGAGCAGGTAGGTTGGATGCGGTAGTGAACTGCGCCGGGTTCGGCATTGCTGGCGCCGTTGAAGAAACGTCAGACGGGGAAGCCCGCGCCATCTTCGAGACGAATCTGCTGGGCATCCTGCGGGTTTGCCGCGCCGCAATTCCCGTCATGCGTGAACAAGGCCGCGGCAAGATTCTCAACATCTCTTCGATCGGCGGAGTCATCGGCCTGCCATTTCAGGGTTTCTACAGCGCCACCAAGTTCGCGCTTGAGGGGCTGACCGAAGCGCTACGCATGGAAATACGGGGATTCGGCATTCGGGCCGTATTGATCGAGCCGGGAGATTTCTGTACCGGATTCACGGACAGTCGGCACGTGGCTGCGGCATCGGCTTCAAGCGATGTTTATCGCAAGGCTCAAGAGCACGTCCTGGCGATCGTAGAGAAGGACGAACGCGGTGGATCCTCGCCGGAGGCGATTGCGCAGCTGGTGGCGCGCATCCTCAGAAAGCGCTCGCCGCGCGTTCGCTATACCGTGGGCCCAGTAGCTCAGAAGTTGGCCGCAGCATTGAAGCGCGTTCTCCCCTCGAAGTGGTTCGAGTGGGCTTTGTCGATGTACTACGGCGTGAAACGCTAGCTTGAAAGGAAGACACAGTGGACGTATTTGAGAAATGCCGCGGGTTCTACTCGGATCCTGCTATTGCTGAGAGCATGGGATATCCCGCCAACCCGCAGCGGGCCAAGGAGTTGGGCGTCTATCCATTCTTCATTCCACTCGATCATGCCGAAGGAACGGAGATTGTCATTGACGGGCATCGCCTGATCATGCTTGGCTCCAACAATTACCTCGGCTTGACGATGCATCCGGCTGTCCGTGAGGCAGCGGTGAAGGCCATTCGCGATTTTGGCACGAGCTGTACGGGATCGCGTTTCCTCAATGGCACGTTGAGGCTTCATTGCGAACTCGAAGAGAGATTGGCTACGTTCCTGGGAAAGGAAGAGGCGATTGTTTTCAGCACCGGGTATCAGACCAACTTAGGGGTGTTTTCGGCACTGATCGGACGCAATGACATTGTGATCTGCGACAAGGAAAATCACGCCTCCATCGTGGACGGATGCCGCCTGTCCCTGGGACGGATGCGCCGCTATCGACACAATGACATGCAGGACCTGGAGCGTGTCTTGAAGGCGTGTCCTGAAGATGCGGGCACGCTGTTGGCTACGGATGGTGTGTTCAGTATGAGCGGAGAGATTGCACCGCTGCCTGAGATTGTCGCGCTCTGCGAACAGACGGGGACGAGAATCTTGGTTGATGATGCCCATGGCATTGGCGTGGTGGGCGGCGGGCGTGGCACGGCGCATCTGCATGGTGTAGCCGATCGCGTCGATCTGTTACTGGGGACGTTCAGCAAATCACTTGCCTCGATTGGCGGCTACATCGCAGGAGACAAGGCAACCATCAACTGGATTCGCCACTTGGCACGATCCTTGATCTTCAGTGCCAGTCTTCCTGCACCCAATGTCGCGGCAGCGCTGGCATCGCTCGACTTGATTGAGAAGGAGCCGGAGCGCGTTCATCAAGTGAATGTTGTTGCAGACCAACTGCGAACGGGGCTAAAGAATATGGGATTTGACGTAGGCAAGAGCGTTTCGCCGATTATTCCCGTGTTCATTGGGAATGCGATGGATGCACTCAAGGCTTGGCGATTCTTGTTCGACCAGGGGATCTACGTCAACGTGGCCATTCCCCCCGCGGTACCAGCTGGCCAATCACTGCTCCGGCTTAGCGTGATGGCGACACATACGCAGGAACAGCTCGACAAGGTCTTCGCAGCATTCTTGACATTTGGACAATCCATGAACCTAAGGGATTCGGCAGAGCTTGGATGAGAGGTTGAGAGCGAACTAGCTGACAGACGCCTTGCCTGCGGCTTCACCTGCTCTTCGTCCTGTGACAAACGCCCACAGGAAATTGGTGCCGCCGATGGGGCCGAAGGCGTCAAGCATCTCACCGCAGATGTAGAGATTGGAAAGCCGCTTACTCTGCATGGTCTTCTGATCGATCTCACGTAGGTGGAGGCCGCCGCCTGTGACTTCGGCAGAGTCGAATCCATCATTGCGCGTGATCGGCAGAGGGTAGTTCGTCAACAGCCGAATGAGTTGATCTCGTCGCTCCTTCTCCAACGTAGCGACACGTCCTTCGTGAAGCGAGATCTCTTGCAGCAATTGATCAGCCACACGATCGGGCATCTCGTGAATGAGTGCGCCGCGAATCGTCTTCTTCCCCTCTGTCAACAACGTCCGCCACTCGTCTTGCGTGCGATCAGTCCAGGAGACAAATACCTGTGCCTGCTCGCGTCGTTGTCGTGCGCGTGCAACGACATGGCTCGTATTGAGAATGGCCGGGCCGCTGTAGCCACGATGCGTGAACAGGAATCCGCCTCGACAGCTGGCTTCCTCGGTTTCTGACCTTGCGGTCACTGTCACGGTCATGGTGATGCCAGACAGAATGCGATGTGTCGAGCGTGCGCCAATCAGAGGCGTGAGTGCTGGATACGGCGGGACAATCTGGTGCTCGCGTGAGCGAAGAATCTCAAGAGCCAACCCGTCGCTTCCTGTTTGGGGATAGGACAGTCCGCCACAGGCGAGAATGACGCGTGTTGCGCGAATCGTTCTCTTCTCCGGGCATGTGAGGAAGAAGGGATCACTGCCGCCAAGACGAACCACCTGGAATCTCCGTTTGATCTTCACGCCCGCGTGTTCTGCTAGCTCCAGAAGGCTATGGCGCGCAGCCTTCCCTCCGCCCGTGACGTGCAGCTTGCCTGATACGGGGTCGGTCTTGAGTTTCAGCTTGACGTCTGATTCAAGAAAAGCGCGTACCTCATCAAGCGGCCAGGATCGGAGGATGTTGCGTAATGTGTGGACGGACGAATCCGTGACATAGGTTGTTGGATCAACTTCAGTTGGAAGGATGTTGCAGCGGCCTCCGCCAGACAGAAGAATCTTCTGACCCAGATCGATCTTGCTATCGATCAGAATCGTCTGGGCTCCCTGCTTGGCGGCAAAGATGGCTGCGGTGAGCCCTGCTGGGCCTCCGCCTACAACCGCTACGTCATACAGCACCGATTCGGACATAAGGATAAGGATAGCTCCTATTCATGGGAACAACCAGAAAGCCCCTCGTTCGGGTGAACGAGGGGCCGGGGTCAGTCGGATTGGTTTATTGTTCCAGCATACTTTCGAGGAACCTCAAATAGTCGGAGTCGCTCGACAGGATGATGCGCGTGTTGGAGGCCAAGGCGACTTTGTAGGACTCCAACGTGCGCCAGAAGCGATAGAAGTCGGGATCCTGGTTGTAGGCCTCGGCGTAGATCTCAAGTGCCTCAGCATCGCCCTCTCCGCGAACCTTCTCAGCATCTTTCCGTGCGTCGGCAAGGATAATCTCGACGTCCTTGTCAGCGTTGGATGTGATTTGACGCGCCTGCTCTTCGCCTTCAGCACGCAGTTGAGCGGCGAGTCGTTCTCGCTCCGATCGCATGCGGGAGAACACGGCCTGCTCGACCTCAGCCGGAAGATCGGCGCGCTTGATACGAACATCGAGCAGCATGATGCCGAAATCCTCCAGCAACTTGGTACGACTCAGTTCAGTGACCTCCTGCAAGTACTCCGTACGTTTCGCAGATACGACCTCATCCAGTGTGTGCTTGGCAAGGATGTTGCGCAGATCTGAGTACACAATGTCGTCGATCTTCGTTTGCCCGCCCACCAGCTGTCCTCCCGTGCTCTCTAGGAACAGTCGGGGATCTGCGATACGCCAGATGGCATAGTTGTCGATGACCAGGCGTTTCTGCTCTGACGTGATGATCTCACGCGGCTGGATATCGTAATTCAGAATCCGATCCTCTAGATAGGTGATGGATTGGATGAACGGAACTTTGAGATGCAGGCCAGGTGCTTCGACGACGCGTACAACGTCGCCAAATTGCCTGACGACGGCGGTTTTCGTCTCATCCACAGTGAACGTGAACAGGTTGAAGCTGATGACAGCCACTACGACGACGATGACGAACGTGATAAGCGATTTCATTACTGTCCACCCCCTGCGGAATCGAGATTAAGTAGCTTCAGGAGGCCGTCCTCTTGTCCCGAGACGATGATCTTGTCCATGTTGGGCAGGATTTTTTCCATCGCTTCGATGTAGAGACGGGTTCGCGTAACGACTTCACCTACTTCGTACCTTGATAACACTTCGACGAAACGTGCAACGTCGCCTTCGGCTCCCTTGATGCGCGTCTGCTTGTATCCTTCTGCTTGGTTGCCGATCTCCTGTGCCTGGCCGCGAGCTCGAGGCACGATGTCTAGTGCATATCGCGACGCCTCGTTGATCAGCTTCTCCTTGTCCTGGCGGGCATTACTGACGTCGTAGAACGCGGAAAGGACTTCCGAGGGGACGGTCACATCCTGCAATTGAACATTGGCGATGAGTATTCCTGCGCCATAGGCGTTGAGAAGCTCTTGGAGCGCAAGCTTTGTTTCGGTGCCAATGGTGTCTCGTTGTTCAGTCAGGGTCTCGTCAAGGGACTTCGTAGCCACCTGCTCTCGCATGACGGCTTCTGTCGCTTGCTTGACGATCGTGGCTGCATCGATGAGATTAAACGCATATTGGATAGAATCGTTCACCAAGTACTGAACGACCATCTCCACTCGAGCGATATTCCCATCTCCCGTGAGCATGAGAGCCTCCACGTCAATGGATTGATAGCGCGGATTTGGCGCCGCTGAGATGGTTCTGAATCCTATTTCCGTCTTTCGTACCTGGCGCACGTTGACGGTAACAACGCTCTCAAACGGTGCAGGTAGATGATAGTGAAGGCCCGGGTCGACGGTTCGAACGTAGCGTCCAAAGCGCTTGACCAAGCCTTCTTCCGATGTTCCGACGGTGTAGATTCCAGTGGCTAGATAGATGCCGACAATGACGATGATGGCAATCCATCCGATAGAGCTTGGCAGGCGACGCAAGCGATTGGGTCCCTGCCCTTCTTCTCGTTCTGAATTGGGGTCAAGTAGACGATCAATGAAGTTCGACATAGTCCCCCTCCTTATGGTCCATTCCTGGGGAGCAAGACGCGGTGTTTCAGTACTCCTAGCTCCTACGACACGTATTATACGTGATACAGCAATGTTTCTGGACTAGTGGCGATTCATCATTGATGACGAGTTGGGCACACAGTACGCTCAGTGATTCCAATGTCAGGAGGCACCATGAGCCCGTTCGAACAGTCGTCTTCGCAAGCGCCCACTACACGCAGGATCGATCATACGGATCGCATTCACGGAGTCGATGTTCCCGATCCCTATCGCTGGCTTGAAGACGTCGATTCGCTAGAGATCAAGGCATGGATCGATGCGCAGAACAAGCATACCCGGACGTTTCTCCAAGGGATGTCGTTTGGGAAGAGATTACGCGAGCGCGTCGAGGTTCTTTCTGCCTACGAGACAGTCGGTTCCCTGAAGGAAGCTGGCAATAGGCTGTTCTTCACACTGCAACGCCCCGATGAGATACAGCCGTCGCTGGTCTGGCAGAAACAGGGAGGCAACGAGATTCACTGTCTCTTGGATCCTTCTTCTATTGCTGCGGATGCGGCCGTCGCCATCATGGGATTCGAGCCGAGCCCAAGCGGGAGGTATGTTGCCTACGGCCTTTCCGAGGCAGGCTCAGACTGGCAGCAGTGGTACATCATGGAGGTCGATTCAGGCAGACGCCTTGAAGATGAGTTGCATTGGATCCGATTTACCAACGTCAGTTGGCGCGAGGACGAATCAGGGTTCTTCTACTCGGGCTCCGAACCACCGCCGGCAGACGCGATCTACAAAGCCCCCGCGACCAAGCGCAGCATCCGTTTCCATCGTCTAGGCGAAGTTCAGACACAGGACACACGTGTCTATGAGAGCCCTGATGAGACAGGAACGATGTCGTTTGGACGTGTCACGTCAGACGATCGCCACCTTGTGATCACCACACAAAAAGGGACTCATCGTCAGAATACCGTCTCTGTACTTGGCTTGGAGGATTCCAGCAACGGTCCACAGGCGCTGGTTCCAGAGTTTGAGGCATCCTTCACTTTTCTGGGCACGCACGGCGATCGGTTCTTCTTCTGGTCCAATCTTGATGCGCCGTTCGGGCGAGTGCTGGCCATCGATCTTACGGCACCTGGCCGGGACGACTGGCAGGAAGTGGTTGCGGAATCAGAGGGCGTCATGACGGCGGCTACGTTTGTCAATGAACGCTTTGTCATCTCCGCGTTGTACGACGCAGAATCGCGCGTTCACGTCTACAGCCAGGACGGCGTCCTGGATCATGAGATTGCTCTTCCTGGTCACGGGACGGTCCACATGCTCGAAGGACGATCGGCAGGGACCACGGCCTACTTGTGGTATCACGACGTCTTCCGTCCGACACTCGTGCTTGCCCACGATATCGAAGCTAGAACGACAGCAGACTTCAGAGAACAGACGTTGCCATTCGATCCGACACAGTTCGTAACGGAACGACAGATCTACGAGAGCGTAGACGGAACCAAGGTTCCTATCTTCGTGTCTCGGAAGAAGTCGACGGCCGTTGGGCCGGAGACGCCGACATGCCTGTATGGATACGGTGGATTTAACAATCCTAAATCGCCTGAGTTTCGTCTCGATCATTTCTCCTGGATGGACATGGGCGGCCAATTGGCAGTGGCCTGCATCCGCGGCGGAGGGGAGTATGGCCACGAGTGGCATCAAGCAGGCGTGGGAAAGAACCGGCCCAAGGTCTATGCTGATTTCATCTGCGCAGCAGAATGGTTGATTGAGACAGGCCGAACATCTACGCCCAAATTGGTCATCCATGGGCGCAGCAACGGCGGACTGCTTGTGGGTGCATGTATGACGAAACGGCCCGATTTGTTTGGCGCGTGTCTTCCCGTCGTCGGAGTGATGGATATGCTGCGGTTCCACAAGTTCACGGTGGGCGCATTCTGGGTGTCAGATTACGGATCCCCTGATGATCCCGAGATGTTTCCCGTTCTCAGGAGCTACTCGCCGTTACACAACATCAGAGAAGGCATCGCCTATCCGCCCACCTTGATCACGACGGCGGATCATGATGACCGCGTGTTCCCAGCGCACAGCTTCAAGTATGCGGCCACTCTGCAGCACGCACAATCAGGCGAGAACCCCATCCTGATCCGCATCGATGAGCGTGCGGGCCATGGGTTGGGCAAGCCCAAGCCGAAGCTGTTGGATGAGATTGCTGACAACTGGATCTTCTCGTTTGCTGCCCTCGATGCGACGCCCGTCTTGTGAGTGACTACCGGAGAGGTGCCGTCGACTGGATGCAAGCCGCCCCGCGGATAGGCATTGAGGGACAAACCATCTGCTCAATACTCAAGCAGGCGGCAACGTCGGCGAGTCAATCTGATTGGCATGGCGCGCGACCAGCGGCGGCTATTCCAGACGTAGAATCTGCTTCGTCTTGTCTACCTGATCGACAGTGAAGATGAGCCTGTTCTTCTCGACGCCCGCATAAATGGACAACACGTTGATGTGATCCTCTTTGAGGCGGCCAAGCAGAGTGGAGATTTCTCCGGGATGATGGGGTAGTTCCATCACCAGTGCCTCGCGTTCCTCGAAATCGATATCTAGATCCTTGAGGATCTTTCGAGTGCTCCCGGGGTTGTCTGTGACCAAACTGATGACGCCTTCCTCAAGGACGGTCAACCCAGCGATGCCTTCGATGTTGACGTGTTCCTTTTTCAGCTCGGCTGCGATCTCGGCCAGCGCTCCTGGGCAGTTGCCCTTCAGAAACGAGAACTCTTTCATACGTCACCTCCGCAGCATGCTAGCACGCATGGCGTGCAACGTGAAGTCCAGCGCCGGGGCAGCGTGATAACCAGAGGCATTGACGAGTTCCTGGAACTGCGAGTACGGTAATTCCATTCTCCGATTGGAAAGGACATCCATGCGTACACAGTTGTTTGCGCTGTTCACAGCGATAGCTTGGGGAGTTGGCGGCTATTTCGAGAAGAAGGGGCTGTTAATGGGGAATCTGCCGCCACAAGTGGGGATCACCATCCGTACCGCGGTTGCTCTGATCGTCCTTGCGGCGGCAAGCGCGCCGCAATGGAGAACGATGTTGGAAGCTGGGCCAAAGCCATTGCTCTACATTGCCCTTGGCGGTGGGGTGCTGGCGGGATCCGTGGGCATGCTGTGTTTCTATGTCGCACTCAAGGGAGGCTCCCTTGCCCAGGTGATGCCCATTGCCTTCACCTCGCCGATATTCGGCGTGCTGATGGGCGTACTGATTGGTGGCTCGACGCTCCAACCCAGACAACTGATCGGCATGGCTCTGACCGTCGGCGGAATCGCTTTGGTGTCGAGCGTCTGACTACGATCGCGATGCTCAGCCAGGCGGCGAACCGGTTGTTGGCATTGCCCCCGATAGACTATCGCCTGTTGTCAGGTACTGGTTGGGGACCCGCTGGGGTATGCCAGAACTCATCTGGAGAAACAGAGTCCGGTTGGTGCGAAGACACGTTTCCCGCCCGAATGTCCGCCATGATGAAGTTCTCCGGAGGGACGGGAGCCTGGAACAGCCGCCGCAGCATGGCGAGCTGGCCGACGTGAGACATGGCATCCGAAAGCGGCCCCTGAAGAAAGCGCTCTGGAGCCATGTTCGAAAAGTCCCCGGTGTTGAAGTGTTCGCTTAGGCTCTGAAGAACTGTATGGAAGCGGGCAACCTCTTCATCCAATGTTGGGAGCGAGTCGGGCCAGTACTCCCCGCCGACGAAGAACGTGCGCGCATAGCCCAGCACGCTGGTCATGTGCTTTACCAGCTCTCGTGGATTGCGCACGTCGGAGGCGATCCGGAATTCGCCAAAGCCGCTTGGGGCACCTCGCAATGCCTTCTGCGTTCGATAGGCTAGCGACGCCAAGAAGTGGCGAAGCATCGCACGCGCTCCGGAAGCCTCAACGGTCTCTGCGTTTGACCGACGTTTGCTATGTGAGACTTGAGGGGAATCGGCTCGACTGTCCATGTGCCTCCTCTTCTGTCTGGCGACGCGTCTAGGCATACTCTACCCTCTGAACTCTAGCCAGTGAAAGGACCCGACTCTGTGATACCTGATTACACCATTCGTGAAAGCGCTCGCGCCAAGCATGTGCGATTTCGAGTGACTGTTGCTGACGGGTTGGTCGTCGTCATTCCAAAGGGATTCGATCGCTCTCTCGTTCCGAAGCTGCTAGAAGGGAAGCGAGCCTGGTTAGCGAGAGCGCTGCAGCACATCCAGCATCATCGCCAAGCCATGCGTGTGGCGGACAAGCCCCCGATGACGATCAAGCTCCCCACTCTCGACCAAGTGTGGCGACTGGACTGGATCCAGACGGACAAACAGACAATCACGCTCGTTGAGACCCATCCGTTCGAGCTTCAGATCTGTGGCCCGATCAACAACACACAGGCTTGGCAGTCCGCACTCAGGCAGTGGCTGGTTGCGCAGGCGCGGGAGGCTCTGGTCCCATGGACGAACGCGCTGTCTTGTGAGCTTGGCATCCCCATCAAGCGCGTGGTCGTTCGTTGCCAGAAGACGCGTTGGGGCAGCTACTCGAGCAAAGGAACCGTCAGCCTGAACGCACAGCTCTTGTTTGTTCCGAGAAGATTGACTCGGTACGTGCTGATCCATGAACTCTGTCATGCCGTGCACTTGAACCATTCCGCACGATTCTGGCAACTTGTCGAGCGCTGGGAGCCCGAAGCCAGAACGCTGCGTTCAGAGCTGAGAAAAGCAGGAGAACATGTTCCGGGGTGGCTCCGTCCTGCGGGGCAGCCATCGGCTGGAGCGGATCGGGAGAGCGTGTGAACGCCCCCATTCCCTACATCCCGCATGCGTACGAAGAGACGGCGCTCCACGGCGTACAGTTTCACTTCGCATCTCAGGAAAGCCAAGGACGGGTTCTTTGCTCCCCATGACAGATGTTCGCCATCTCGATTGGCTGCATTTGTCATGTGATCTCGGACTAGGCTTGAGCCTCCAATCCGCTGCCCCAGAGCGAGCGCATCTCCTCATGCTTCGCCATCAAATCCCCAAGTGCTCCGATGCCTTCAATGGCACCGTCCTTGAGCAAGATAATGCGATCTGCACGCTCGAGTGCTGGTCGGCGGTGCGAGACGACAAGGGCAGTTCGATCTCCGCGCGAGAAGGTTCGATCCCAAAGCAGGTTCTCGGTCTCTACGTCCAAAGCGCTCGATAGGTCGTCAAACACGAGCAGTTCGGGATCGCGGATGAACATCCGTGCTGCTGCCGTACGCTGTCTCTGGCCTCCCGACAACTTGACGCCCTTGGCCCCGATCATCGTATCCAACCCTGCCTGAAGATGGGGCACGTCGTCTTCCATCACAGCCAAGAAGAGGGCCTCTTCGATCTCCGCGGGCGTGGACGGAAGCCCCATTCGGATATTGGATTGCAGCGTATCCGAGAACAACTGAGGCACCTGAGGCGTGTAGGCGCAGCGAGGCGGAACGAAGAATTCGGCAGGATCTATCACAGGCCGTCCGTTCCAGGCAATACTCCCATGCTCCATCGGCAGCAATCCAAGCAGGGTTCGCAAGAGCGTGGACTTCCCAGATCCGATTCGGCCGGTGATCACGACAAACTCGCCTCTCGATAGCGAAAACGAGATGTCTCGTAGCGCAAACACACGCTCTGCATCAGCTTCAGTGCATCCCTCTTTGGGCCAGCTGAAGAACAGATGATCGATGCGTAGGGTTTCCAGTCGGTCACTGGCTGTGCGTCGAGGCGCGAGAACCTCGGGCAACGGTCCGTGCATGTGAATGGGGGCATGGGCAACCACAGCAGAGCCAGTGCCATCGTGAGACAGTTCGACCATGCGTTCCATCGACACGGCCCCCTGTTTGAGATGCATCATGAAATCGCCGATGACAGCGACAAATTCAGCGAGGACGCCCACATAGATCACGAACAGGGCGAAATCACCGACAGTGAATGTCCCGGCTCTTAAGCCATCGGCCGCAGCCAACAGGATCAAACCCGTGCATAGCGTCGCCGTGTTCCAGAAGAACGAATGGAAGGATTGACTGAGCAGGCGATCGCGCACTGTGGCTATCAACCGGGCCTTGTTCAGTTCTTGCACATGCGAAAGAACATGCTTCTCAGCTCCTGCCAGCTGGATGGCCTGAACGCCCTCCATGGCTTCTCCGATCGCGCCGGTCACCTTCTCTGTCGCGCGGCGAGCGGCCTCCCTGAAGCGGCGAATGTGCTTGGCAACCGATCGCGCGGCGGCAATGACCGTGAGCAAGGGAAGCACCACGATGGCGGTGATTCTTGCATCAATGGCAATCAGGACACCCAGCGCAACAATGGCATAGACCGTGAATGCCATCTGATCCACGATCCAGCTGATGGTGTCTTCAACGACCTGAGAATCATCTCTGAATGTGTTGAGCGCCTCGCCTGTCGAACGGCCCAACGATTGGGCGCCAGGGCGTGCGAGAACGCTTGACAAGAGATTCCGCCGCAGAAGCGACCCCATATTGTAGCGATGGTGAATATCGGTCAATGCTCCCACAAGAATGGTCAGGATACGGGCAATGCCAACGGCAACAACCAGTGCGATGATGCTCCAAAGCGTGAGTCCGGCTGCCGAGCTTTCTGTCATGGAGTCAAAGAAGAGCTTGGCCACGATGCCCGTTCCCAACTCGGCGAGCAAGATGACGATCCAAGCCAAGGCATTGGCTGTGTAAAGGCCGGGTCGATACTTGATCAGTTGCCAGAGAGCTTGATGCATCTTCATACCAACACCTCCTCGAGTCCTGCTTGAAGCAATTGGCTCAAACGAGACGTGGGATCTGTCGCGAGATCGTGGCGCGATCCAAATTCGGCGATCCTACCGTCATCGAGAATCATGATTTGATCGGCGCGCTCTACAGTGGACAGCCGATGGGCGATGACGATGGCTGTTCGATCCTTCAGCAAGCGATCCACGGCGATCTCCAGCAGATTCTCTGTCGCAGGATCAAGTCGAGACGAAGCCTCGTCGAGGATGACAAGACCAGGATCGGCGAGGAATGCACGCCCCAGCGCAATGAGTTGTCCTTGCCCAGCGGACAAGCCACCGCCATCTGCTGCTAGCATGGTGTCGAGACCCGCGGGAAGGCCAAGCACCCAATCTCGAATGCCCAGATCGTCGAGTGCTCGCAAGACCTGATCATCACTCACTGATTGGTCAAATAGGCGCACGTTGTCACGGATCGAGGCGTGAAACAGGTGAACCTCTTGGGGAACCTTGCGCACGGCTCTACGGAGATCGGCGATCTGAATCGCGTCAACGGGATGGCCTCCCACACGAACACTGCCTTGCTGAGGATCGTAGAGACGAACCAGAAGGCGAGCGAGCGTCGTCTTGCCGCTTCCCGTTCTTCCTAGAAGCCCAAGCACAGTGCCGGGTTCAAGACAGAAGTCGATGTTATGCAGAGCAGGCACCATCTCAGGTTCGCTGCCTTCTTCAGCCAGTTGTGATCGAGCGGCCTCGTAGGCGAACGACACGCCCTCGAAATCTACGCTCAATGCGCCCGAAGGCACGTGCAGCGTTCCTTCATTAGGCAGGCTGGACTGTGTGTTCAGGAGGGTGCGAATGCGGCGGATTCCGGCTTCAGCGCGCTGAAGATCGGTAATCTGGGTTCGGATTTCAGAAATCGGCCCGCGCAGCAATTCGGTGTAGTGAAAGATTAGATAGACTGTTCCGATGGTAATCGCAGAAGCCCGCCAAAGCGTCGCCCCTACGCCAAAGGCCACGGCATGCCCAAATGCGAAGAGCCCAATGTTGGCCATCCACATAGCGTAGCCGCCCAAACCGGAACGCAAGCGCACGGGGAACATCGTCTGCACGAATTCGTAGAACCTACGCATCGCGTGATCTACGGCGCCGTTGCCGCGGATGTCCTCACGTCCGGAAATGTGTTCGCCAAGAAAGCCAAAGAACTCGGCGTTGAGCTTGCGGAAACGTGTCCAGTAGGGAACTGCAAGCTTGCGGATCCAGATCAACAAGAACAACGTGATGATGGCGAATCCGAAAATCGGCAAGCCGATACGCCAATCCTCACGAAAGAGCAGGGCGAGGATCCCCAGAACGAGCAGTCCGTTTCCTGCCACATCGATCACAAAGCGAGAGAAGAAATTCGATAGCGTGGCGACATCTCCATCAATGCGTTCAATCATCTGGCCGGGTGTGTGATCCTTGTGAAACGAGGCATCCAAGTGCAGAGCATGATCGAGTAGATCAAGGCGTAACGCGTTGGTGGCTGTCCAGGCGACGGTCTCGCCGACATACGTCGCTGCCACAGACAACGCTTGGGTCAACAGGGCGACGCCGAAGAACAACAGTGCCGAACGGATCAGAATCGAACGGTCACCACCCTCTGCGGCTATGTCGATGAATACGCGAAGAATCTGAGGGTTCGCCAACTTCAGCCCAATGGTCACCAGGATGAGCAACGCCAGAACAGCTGCCCACCGCCATTGGGATCTCAAGTAAGTCGAGAGCAGGTTGTAGTACTGCTTGATTGGTACTTTCATGCTTGTCTTCCTTGTCCGTCGGAACTGTTCTAGCCATGCGCACAAGTGCGGAATGATTGTTAGTGGATCTGGGTCCCAAGCTCAGTCTGACAGACTGACTCGGTGCAGGTGGTATTGGGTGGGGTTGACGAGGAGATCTGTTCTAGATCAGATTCGTCGAATCAGCGGGTGTTCACCATGCCAAGGGGACCTGCGGACCGTGTGTTGAGTTTCTTCAGATTCATTCCGCACCTCCCTTTCTTGGCACTTCTCGTTTGATCATGCAGAATCGCATCCGCAGAACTGAGGATTGCGAATTATTTTGGACACTCTACAGGAGTGCGGGCT
>SPBW01000090.1 GCA_004525685.1 Candidatus Atribacteria bacterium | reverse complement strand
GGCTTCCTTGAGAAACCACCCCTGGTGCCATCTTCTAGCACTCGGCGCACCGCGTATTCCCAGTACGCAATGTGCAAAGCCAGTTCCCAGATACAATGCGCGAACCCATCTGGTCGTCGCGCGGCGATTTCGTAGGCTACGCCGCGCAGACTCCCTGCTGGAGATGGTCCGCCGAACCATTGGCTCCTGCTATCCAATGCTTGGAGCACCCATTCGATCCGCTCCCTGCTCATGATCTCTCCCCCCCTCGGGACATTCTAGGCATGATGCAATCGATGTTCAGCATACAGCGACAGGTTTTGGATGCGTAGAACACAAGGGTCCGCAACAGGATATCCAAAGAAAAGAGGGTTCAGGTTGATCCTGAACCCTCATCGTAAGAGCCTCTCGCAAGTCTCGAATCTAGAACGCAGAAATCTTTTTCCTTAAGCCATCCTCACTCTTGATGATGATCCGGTATCGACTCTTGTCCAGGATACCCTCTTTGGCAAAGCGATTCAGGGCCAAGGTCGTGTTCTCTCGCGCCGAGCCGATCATGTCGGCCAACTCTTTGTGCGTCACCGAGATACCAATGAGTATCCCTTCTTTGGTTTCGACACCATAGTCATCAGAGAGCTTGAGCAGTTGTCGCGACAGCCTCGCCTGGATGTCCCGAAACGCCAGATCCTCAAGCGTCTCCTCAAACTCCGTCATGCGAGCCGCGAAGTGATTCACTAGCATAGGAAGCGCCGTGTCATTCGCTTCAATGATCTTGAGAAACTTCTTCTTGTCGATGCTTCGCACAATTGTGTCTTCGATCGAGGTGGCCAGATGCCGGCGGTAGGCCTCGCCCACAAGACACATTTCTCCGAAGATCTCTCCTTCATCAACGATTCGAAGCGTCAGTTTCTTCCCTGACTCGTCGAGATAGGCCAGCTTCACACGACCGGTTTCCACCAGGTAGATGATAGTGCTAGGTGTGCCTGGATGATAAATCGTCTCGCCGCGATCCAGCTCAAGAAGATCGCCGCATTCGGCGAGCAACTCGGTGAAGCTGATCTTGTTATTCGTGGTGGTCGAAAACATCCATCCTCCCTCTGATCTGTATCAACAGCGTAACGTGTAGAAGGTGAATCGGGCAGGAAGGGCTACCGTTTTAGATGACCTATTGCTTCGCAAAAATGGTAACGTATGTCACCTAGATAGTGGAACGATGGACGGCGTGATGAAAAGAAGGAAAGAGAAAGAAGAAAAGGGACAGCGTGATATACAGATTCGATTGTGTTGTTGGTCCGGTACTCCCTAGAAAGGAGGTGATCCAGCCGCAGGTTCTCCTACGGCTACCTTGTTACGACTTCACCCCTCTTGCGAAGGTTACCTTAGGCGCCCTCAAAAGAGCGACTTCAGGTACCCCCCACTCGGTTGGTGTGACGGGCGGTGTGTACAATCCCCGAGTACATATTCACCGCGGTATGGCTGACCCGCGATTACTAGCGATTCCGACTTCATGTGGTCGAGTTGCAGACCACAATCCGAACTGGGGGAGGCTTTATGAGATTGGCTTCACCTTGCGGCTTCGCGACCCTCTGTACCTCCCATTGTAGCATGTGTGTCGCCCTGGGCATAAGGGACATGATGACTTGACGTCATCCCCGCCTTCCTCCGGCTATTCACCAGCAGTCTCACTAGAGTCCCCGGCATTATCCGCTGGCAACTAGTGACAAGGGTTGCGCTCGTTTCGGGACTTAACCCTACATCCCACGACACGAGCTGACGACAGCCATGCATCACCTGTATTAGCTCCCTACCCGAAGGCAGGGTCATCACCGTTTCCGGTTCTTACCACTAGTATGTCAAGCCCAGGTGAGGTTCTTCGCTTATCATCGAATTAAACCACGTGCTCCACCGCTTGTGCGGGGACCCGTCAATTCTCTTGAGTTTTAGCCTTGCGGCCGTACTCCTCAGGCGGTTCACTTAACGCGTTAGCTACGGCACCGAGATATATAGGCTCCCGACACCAAGTGAACATCGTTTGGGGCGTGGACTACGGGGGTATCTAATCCCCTTTGCTCCCCACGCTTTCACGCTTCAGCGTCGGTAATAGGCCAGAGAGCTGCCTTCGCCATCGGGGTACCTCACAGTATCTACGCATTCCACCGCTACTCTGTGAGTTCCGCTCTCCTCTCCTACACCCAAGCTGGACAGTATCACAAGACCTTCCAGGGTTAAGCCCTGGGATTTCACAAATGACTTATCCAACCGCCTAGACGCCCTTTACGCCCAGTAATTCCGGATAACGCTTGCATCCTTCGTCTTACCGCGGCTGCTGGCACGAAGTTTGCCGATGCTTATTCCTGGAGTACCGTCATCGGATGGGCATTTCCTCCCAGCCTTATTCTTCCCCCAGAAAAGGGGTTTACGACCCGAAAGCCTTCATCCCCCACGCGGTGTCGCTGGATCGGACTTTCGTCCATTGTCCAATATTCCCCACTGCTGCCTCCCGTAGGAGTCTGGGCCGTATCTCAGTCCCAATGTGGCTGATCGTCCTCTCAGACCAGCTACCCATTATCGCCTTGGTAGGCCATTACCCTACCAACAAGCTAATAGGACGCAGCCCCCTCCCCTTGCGACGGCAGGACCGTCTTTGGAGCGGAGCCATAGACTCCGCACAACATCGGGTATTAGCCTCCCTTTCGGTAGGTTGTCCCCGTCAAGAGGGCAGGTTAGCCACGTGTTACTCACCAGTTCGCCGCTCCGTGACCAGCCTTCAGACCCCGAAGGGAAATCCGTCTGGTTCGATCGCACGACTTGCATGTGTTAAGCGCACCGCTAGCGTTCATCCTGAGCTGGGATCAAACTCTCTCAGTTTTAAAAGTTTTTGATCCTTATAAATCGAAAATCGATGGGTTAATCATCGAATCAAGTGTTGCAAAGAACACAACTATCACGCTATCCACTTTTCAAAGACCAACAAGCAACGAGGAAGTATAGCGAGGGTATCCGGGTCTGTCAAGGTAGTGCTTTGAAGAGCCCGAATCCCCGTTTGCATCTGACTTCTTCGTTGACGGAATACTACTCAATGAACTATCGTAATGCAAGGCGATGGGAGGCTGAAAACCATGACGCAAATGATCGGTGTGCTGGCAGGAGGAGATTCCCCAGAGCGCGAAGTATCGCTGCTCTCTGGCAAGGGTGTGTTCGCTGCTCTTCAACGGCTTGGCTACGCCTCACGCATCGTGGAAATCGAAACACTGGATAGCCTCGTGCCCGCACTGAAAGGCATCGATATCGCGTTCAACTGCCTGCACGGAGGATCGGGCGAAGACGGCACGGTACAACTGCTCCTCCAAGTGATGGGCATCCCGACCATCGGCTCGGGTCCTCTTGCTTGCGCTCGGGCCATGGACAAGGAACAGGCCAAGGCGATCTTCAGATCCAAAGATCTTCCCACTCCCGCCAGTGTCACTCTGGATCGAGAATCAATGGATTCGAAACTGCAAGAAGCCGTGAACGTGCTTTCGTTCCCGCTGATTCTCAAGCCTCAAAACGGAGGGTCCACGATTGCCGTTCATCGCGTCGAATGCGAGGCTGAGCTATCAAGAGCGGCCCAGTCGGTTCTTGCCGACTTCGACATCGTTCTCATCGAGCCGTTCATTGAGGGACGAGAGCTAACCGTCGGAATCCTGATGATAGAGGGCAGAGAAGTCGCTCTTCCCGTGATTGAGATTCGCTTTCCAGGACTGCTGTTTGACTATGCTGCCAAGTACACGGATGGCCAAGCAGAGTTCTTGGCGCCGGCTCCCTTAACCCTAGAAGAGGCTAGCTACGTAAGAGACATCGCTCTTCGAGCCCATCAGTCGCTGGGGTGTCACGGGTATTCTCGAGTCGATCTCAGACTGGGTCTCGATGGCATTGCCTATCTTCTGGAGGTCAATACGCTACCTGGGATGACCCCGCTGTCTGATCTGCCTCGGGCCGCCTCAGTCCAGGGAATCGAGTATGACGATTTGGTCGCGATGATGCTTTCTACGTCAGAGCTGCCAACCGCCTAGCTTTCGCGCGAAGAATCCTGCGCCTCATGCATATCCGTCGTTGAAGTTGCCGGCTTGAATGATGGACAATACGCGCCGAAATGAGGCTTGAAGGTCAGCCGGATGTAAAGAAGACCTTCTCGATTGCCACGGAGGTGTGGTTCACGATCATGCGTAGTGTATCGGAACGAACGAAGGCTCTGAAGGGCTCGCCCATTCGGCGACTGGTCCCACTTGCTGTTGCTGCCAAGAAGCGCGGCATCCATGTCTATCATCTCAACATCGGACAGCCAGACATTCCGACGCCTAAGTCCTTCATGCAGGGTGTGCGCGAGGCGAAGATCGATGTGCTTTCCTATGCACCAGCACAGGGGATTCCTGAGACGATTCAAGCCATGCTCCACTTCTACGCCGACATGGGCATCGAACTCACAGAGAGTGACATTCGGATTACTATTGGTGGCTCCGAGGCCTTCGCGTTTGCGCTTCAAACGACCTGCAATCCTGGCGATGAAGTGCTGATACCTGAGCCGTTCTATCCCAACTACGCGGGACATGCAATCATGAACGGCATTAAGGTCGTTCCGATCACCACGCGCATTGAAGATGGATTTCATCTTCCACCCATCGAGGAGATCGAGAAGCTCATCACGCCGAAGACCGCAGCCATCCTGTTCTCAACGCCCGGGAACCCGACAGGTGTTGCCTATACTCGCAGGGAGATGGAAGCCATCGGCGAGTTGGCAATCAAGCACGATCTGTTCGTGATTTCCGACGAGCCCTATCGCGAACTGATGTACGACGGTCACGCGACGAGCGTTCTTGAGATTGCCGGCCTGGAGGATCATGCCATTCTCGTCGACTCGATCTCCAAGAGGCTCTCTGCCTGTGGTGCACGCATCGGCTGTGTCGTCAGTCGCAATCAAGACGTCATCACATCAATCAACAAGCTGTGCATGATCCGTCTTTCGGCTCCAACCTTTGAACAGCTGGGGTTGGTGTCGTTCTTGAACGATCCGAACTACAAGGCCGAGATCGAGCAGATGAGGCAGAAGTTCCACTCTCGTCGCGACACGTTGTTCGATGCGCTTCAGACGATCCCTGGAGCCGTGTGTCGAAAGCCCGAAGGTGCGTTCTACATCTTCGTGAAGCTTCCGCAAATCGACTGTTCGGAATCGTTCGTCAAGTTCATGATGAATGACTTCAATCTCGATGGCGAAACAACCATGGTCGCACCAGGCGCAGGATTCTACGCCAGTGAAGGCGTGGGGCATGACGAAATTCGCATCGCCTATGTGCTTGAGGAGCCCAAACTCGTTCGTGCCGTAGAGGTTCTCAAGGCTGGGCTTGAGGCCTACGCCAAGACGCGTAAGGAAGTCGCTACGCCGACTGGCTGATTTATATACTAGAAAGCGGTGGAATCCCGGGCAGGCTCATAGGGCTGCCCGGGATTCACCATTTCCCCACATGGCATACCTACAATGATCGAAGGAGGTTGATATGAGAGTAGCCTTTGTCGTCTCGCTGATTGCTTCGCTGCTGGCTGTGTCGACAGCCGCGGCTGACACCGATCTAATCGCGTACTTCTATGGACAGTGGGGAAATGTGAACATCTACACCGTTCCCGCTGGCGGTGGAACGCCAACGCAGATCACAGAGAATGTAGGCAACAACTTCGATCCCGAGTGGTCTCCGGATGGCGAAAAGATCGTCTTCCAATCGGATCGGGATGGGACGGATAGCGTCTATGTGATGAATGCAGATGGTTCAGAACAGCTTCGTATCTCCCCACTTGGCACGGCTGCACGCAATCCATCATGGTCTTCGGATGGGAGCCAGATTCTCTTCACCATCAATGGAGGGATCTCGGTCATGAATCCAGACGGCTCCAACCTTCAAGCGCTGACGAATCCATCCCTTCGAGCGTGGAATGCCAAGGCCTCATTGAGCGGCTCGCAAATCGTATTCGAGAGCAATCGCGATGGCGATGCAGAGATTTACATCATGGGTTCCGATGGCAGCAATGTCGTCAAGCTGACAGACAACGGTGTCGATGACCAGCACCCTGTCCTTTCTCCTGATGGCTCACTCGTCGCGTTCAATTCATCCGTTCCAGGCCAGCGAGACTTTGACCTCTACATCATGAACGCCGACGGGTCCAATGTTCGCCGACTGACGACACATTGGAATCATGACGAGTACGCAAGTTGGTCGTCAGATGGACTACAACTTGTGTACACGTGGGGTAATGAAGCCATCTACGTTATCAATGCAGATGGCAGCGGGAACCGACAACTCACACCCGCTCGTGATTGGACAGGTGGTCCTTCCTGGCAGCCAACGGGAGATACGGAGTAGACTTCTCGTCATGAGGGAGAACAAGAATGGCGGGAGATCGGAGAATGCTGCAGGTCGGGAACGCCTCGACAAGGTGATCAAGAAGCGCGGATTAATCCGCAGCCGATCGAGAGCCCAAAGGATGATCGCCGCCGGTCGCATCAAGGTGGAGGGCCGCATTCTTACGCGCCCAGGCCATCCCATCGATCCTGAAGCCGAAATCGAGATCCTGTCCTTCGAGCAATATGTCAGCCAGGGCGGTGACAAGCTAGCCGCCGCCCTGGAGCAATTCCGAATCGATCCTTCGGGACAAATCTGTCTCGACGTAGGTGCATCTACTGGCGGATTCACAGACTGTCTGCTGCAGCATGGCGCTGCCAAGGTCTATGCCATTGATGTCGGCCACGACCAGCTCAACTCGCGGATTCGACGTCATCCCAAGGTCGTCGTTCGCGAGGGATTGAATGCCCGCTATCTCGAACCGCAAGACATCGGCGAACCCGTCGATCTCATCGTCATCGACGTCAGCTTCATCTCACTTAAGCTCATCCTGCCGCCTCTTGTCGAGATCCTCGCTCCAAAGGGAACAATCGTCGCACTGGTGAAACCACAGTTTGAAGTCGGCAGAGATGGACTTCCCGATGATGGCGTGGTCAAAGAAGAATCGTTGAGGCAAGCCGTGCTCTCAGATATTCAGGCATTCATCGAGGCCGAAACCCCGTGGCACATCGTTCATCAAATGCAATCCCCTGTAGAAGGCTCGAAGGGCAATATCGAATTCCTTCTGCACTGCTCCTAGACAATACCGCACTGTTTGCTCTCGGGTTTCTTCATGATCAACCTGCTCTAACAGTTCACAAGCAGCATTGGATATACTTCTGTGAGACGCTGATCAAGGTGGAGGGAGAAACCATGGGTCGAGAAGAGAAGCGATTACGCGAGAGAGCAGCAAAGCTGCTGACCAAGAAGCTGCAGCGAGAGCCAACTGAAGAAGAGATTGACAAGGAGATCGAGAACCATCACAAGGCACAGGGGCTTGCTCCCAATCGGGATCGGAGAGTCTAGGAGCATCCTCAACTGATCAAGGCATCGCTATCGTGAGATGGTCTTGAGCACTTCCTCCATCGTAACGCCATTCTCATACACCAAGGGTTCCCCATGCCCCATGCAAAGTGCGTGAATCGTCAGCGAAGAGAGACTCTGCGCTGATCGTGACACCTCATCTGGGTCCACACTGAATGCTCTTGGCGCGTAGCGCAGACCGCCACGACCAGTCAGAGGATTCCCATTAAACAGCAGGTCTCCGCAGAACAAAGCGCCCTTCTCTTCTTGAAGCAAGCACAGGCACCCCGGTGTGTGTCCGGGCGTGTGCAGCACGCGCAAGCCGCCCAGTGCATCAACCATATCCCCGTCTTCAAGTCGGCGCGCCACGTCGAGTTTCCCCGCAACAACCTGCGGATTGCGTCGTCCAAGCCAGTTCATGGCCTTCTGCAGCGCCGTACGTGCAGGTAGCTGAGCACGTCCTTCGATGATGGGAGCTTCCAGCCGGTGCGCCAGGATGTCTGCATGCAAGCGACGAGCAAGCCCGGCAAGACCTCCGATATGATCGGGGTGGGCATGTGTCACGACAATCGTCTCAAGCGCGAATGGGTCGAACCCGGCCTCCTCAATCTGTGAGATGATCTGATCGACATCTTTCCCCAGTCCAGCATCCACAAGGGCTAGGCTAGATCCTGAAACGAGCAGGTATGTATTGCAGCCACGCAACCCCTCAAGCAGGTACACGCCCTCGGCAATCCTCTTCATGCGCTCACCTCGCCAATACTCGCAGGCCAAACCACAGCAGTCTTGCCATTTCACAACACTGAGTTTCTGAAAGAACACTCTCAGCACATCTTGCGCCACTCAGCCTGCTCGTTCATACAGTATCACAAGTCGGTTACCACAGCCTGTTCTAGGCGCGGCTCTAGTGTGGCTAGGTCGGCAGGTCCAATCCGCGGATTAGTTTGATCGAGGCTGACCGATATGTGTCACTATAGCTGGCTTGCGCACGAACAGGCTGAGGATACCGGCAAGCAGCGGGAGCAGTGAAGAAAGAATGATGATCTGCGTGTAGCCGTGAAGCAGGTCGAAGGCTGCGCCGAATAGGATGGGGCCGATGGCGGAGCCAACAACATTGAGTGCCGCAGTCACTCCGAGAATGCCGCCCAGATAGCGCCGACCGAACAGATTCGGCATCAAGACGCCAATGCAGATGATGGCGACGCCACCAGACATGCCACCGATGATCGCGTACAAGTAGGCCATGGCGGCGCTTTGAAGAAACGCCAGCAGCAGGAATGACACAACTTGCAT
>SPBW01000094.1 GCA_004525685.1 Candidatus Atribacteria bacterium | reverse complement strand
CTCCCACGAATTCGCCAGGATGAACTGTGAAGTGGAAGACATTCACTCGATCGGTTCGCGCGGCTGCCAGCGATTGCTGCAATGCATCTTCTAGGACCTCTAGCCAGCCCTCTAATCCCTCCTGTTCCTTGATCAAGTTCTTGTTGGCAAACGCCACGGGATCGACGATGCCACCGGGCAAGAAGATGATGGAACCGCTAGGATCATGCGCGGCGAATGCCGTAATATCTGCGCCGTCGGTTCCGCCAGCAGGTCGCCATGGATGAACGCCCATCAGCTTTGCGGGCGTGGACTGTGTGGCCGGGTTCTTCCAATCGGAGTTGATGGTCAAACCCGCATCCGTCGCCGCCTGCAGCACCTGCGGATACACGTTGCCGCCACTCCAGTAGTTGATAGGGCTCTCTACGCCTGCTTGATGGCTGAGGTCGATTTCTTCTCGCATGACGGCGGACCACACATGTGGAGGAAGCATCTCCTCTCCGTTCCCCAAGTGGACGTTCTCGTGGAAGTGAAGGGCGATCTCGTGTCCAGCATCTTCGAAATCCGACAAGATGGTGTTCTCAAACTGAATGGCTGAGGTCGTGAAAGCCGTCTGAGCCTGTACAGTCAGCACGCCACCAACGAGCTCAACTGCGGCTGCGAGGTTGCGCAGATCCTCAACATGACGCTCGAAATCCGCTCGGCGATTGTAGTCCATCTGACGAGGATCAAGGGTTCGAGCTTTGGCTCCTGCCTGGAGCGCAATCGGGCTGACCTGAGCGCCGAACGGCTCAATGTGAACGCCGATACCAAACAACAAGACGGGGTGCTCTGCTTCGTCTGGAGCCTGAGCCGTTGAACCCAGGAGAACAAGGGCAAGCAGTGAGCATCCGATGAGGGCGGCCAGCGTAATGGGAATCTGTCGGATCAAGTGAGACGGTGGGCGGCGAGGCATGACTCCTCCTTGCAAGGGTGACTACGTGATCTACAGAGAAGAGCCACGAACGTTCCCGGAGGCTATCGCGGCGCCACCGCCAACTCCCTAAGAGCCATGACAGGCACGACGCTTTCGAAGCATGCAGAATGCGTTCGCGCGGCTAGTCGTCGACCTCGACAGACGTCGCATCGGACGAGTCATCACCGAGGGCTTCCAACTCCGTCGCAAGATCGTCGAGTGCTGCTTCGAGGTCTCCGAGTCGCATGGGTCCGCTGCCACCGCCGAAACGAATCATCAGACTTGCAGAAAGCCCGCCCAATGTGCGGGGTGGGCCCGCGAATTCGGCGTCTTCAAACGCCCAGTTGTCGGCAAGCGTCCACAGGAATCCCAATTGGAAACGCGCCCACATCCACGAGCAGGGCTTGGATTCAAACGCGACGTAGGGTTGTACGGCAAAGAATTCCTTGGTCATCGATGAGATGAAGGGCGTGGCAAGCGCCTCCTCAAACGATCCTGGCAGATTGTTGATGAAGCGTAGATCAAGACCGCCGTATCCGAGCAGCGTCCCAAGGACGACAGTGAAGTCCTCGTCACTCTGAACGGCCTTCTCGATGATCATGCCTCCATACGACATGTCAAATGAGACGCTTCGGGCTCCAGAACTCGACATGTTGTCGCCACTAACACCAAAGCCTCCGATGCGTAGGCCATCCATTGCGCCGCCATATCCACCGCCGCCCATGGCAAACAAGACTTGGTTGATCTGTGGATAGCCCGCGTCCGTGATGGCGCCATTGAGATCGTCTAGGTTGAGAAAGAGCAACGTTGGGATCGGCCCGCCGCCTCCGACGTAGGCGATGTCGGATGTTTCAAGCGCAGTAGATTCACTCTCGGCAAAGGCGGGGACAGTCAACAAACAGCCCGCAAGAACAAGAAGCATGATCGTCTTCATAGGATGGTACCTCCCGAATTCTAAGAAGCTAGTTCTACTGCATCGGACGCTGATAAACCAACATTGTCGGGCGGCTTCTTAAGCGAGCACGGCTCGACACGAGATGACTGAAGTCAAACTGACTTGCGAAGAGAGAACAGAAAAGGGGCGCCCAAAGGCGCCCCAGCGGACGGTTGGAGGGTCGAGCTGCCTACTCTGCGGCCAGTGCCTCGACGGGATTGAGTCGTGACGCTCGCCACGCCGGCCACACACCGGATAGAGAGCCCAAGACAAAGGAGAACACGAGCACGCCGCCTACGAGCCAGGCGTCGATGATGGGAGAGAACGAGCCGACCCCCAAGCTGGGTCCCAGTAGGCGCGTTCCCAACACACTGAGGACGCTTCCCAAGATCAAGCCGAGGACACCGCCCATCAGCCCCATGAGCCCAGAGTCGAACAAAAACAGTGTCATGACTTGCCCATCGCGCGCGCCGACTGATTTGAGGATGCCGATTTCTCGCGTTCGCTCAAGAACGGCCGTGTACATGGTGTTCATCAATCCGACGCCACCTACGATCAGCGCGACAGCGGCGATGCTGGCAAGCACGGTCTCAATCAAGCTCAGCGTGCCTTGGATTTCATCTGCCACTTCTTGGATGGAAATGGGCGTTCCTGATGCTCCCTGCTGCCCGATGGCCACGTTGATGGCATCTTTGGCTGCGCTGATGGAAGCACCCGCCTCCACGCGTGTGATGGTCACCGACATCTGCGACCTTCCGACTAGCACCTCTGATGCGCGCTCGTTGAGAACGAACAGAGAATCATCCGTGTTGGTCAGCCCGCGCAGGACAAGGTCGGCCGAATTGCCTGATCCGAGGCTTTGTGTTAGCCCTTGACCGCTTAGCACGCCATCGGAATCCGTCCCTTCCTCTGCAGCCTGATCGCTCGACGCAAGAATGCCAATGACCGTGAATGCGATGCCATTGATAGAAACGTCATCACCGACGCTCAGTCCCAGCAAGTCGGCGGATCGAGCTCCAACGATCACTTGATTCTCGGTTGTGTTCGTGAAGAAGCTGCCACGCTCGACGCTAAAGCCGCCCAATACAGACGAAAAGGCCTCAAGAAAGTCCAGCGATGGCGTTGAAACACGCAAGAACCCACTGGTTGTTCCCGCAACCACTGGCTGGATCTGGGTTCCCAGAGTGCCCGCTTCCACGAGCTGTGGCACTTGAGTCAGCAGAAGCTCAGTATCAAGACTCGTCACTGCTGCGGCACGCAGGGCGTCTCGCAGCTGCGCAAGGTCCTCTTGGGGCGCGGCATCCTGCGACGTATCCTGCCCAAGACTTCCTGGCGAGAACGTTCCACCAGACGTGGCGCTCGTGTCCGCTGCCGTCTGCCCAGCGAATCGGCCTCCGGCAGCTGCTCCTGGCATAAACCCACCCATGGCGCTACGCGCTTGTCCGCCGGCGGCACCCATCGGGGAGATGAGGATAATGTCGTAGCCGATGTCTTCGAATTGCTGCAACACAGCTTCTTGCACGCCGGTTCCAATGGACAGTAGTGCGACCACAGCGGTGACGCCGACAAGGACGCCTAGAATCGTCAGCCATGAGCGCGTGCGCCGACTGCGGATGTTCTTCATGGCAAGGCGGAAGAGATTGAGCTTCATCGCGCCACCTCCTGAAACTGTTGTGACTCGACCTGTCCGTCGCGCAAGTAGATCACCAAATCGGCCATGTCGGCGATCTCGGGGTTGTGGGTTACGACGAGGACCATCTTGTCATCGCCCGCAAATTGGCTCAGCAGGTTGAGAATGCGATCTCCAGTTGCTGTGTCCAGATTTCCCGTCGGCTCGTCGGCCAAGATCATGGTTGGATCATTGACGAGTGCGCGGGCAATGGCCACACGTTGTTGCTCGCCGCCGGAGAGCTTGGCTGGGCGATGGGCCATTCGATCCTGTAGCCCGACGGAGTTCAGAGCCTCTACTGCCTGCGCGTGCGCCTGCTTGGTGGTCGTATTCCGGAGCAGCAAGGGAAGCGCCACGTTCTCTACAGCGGTGAGATTGCTCACCAGGTTGTATTTCTGGAAAACAAAACCAACATCAGACGACCGAAAATCGGCGCGTTCTCGCGAGTTCAGGCTTGTCAGATCCATTCCTCCGTAGGTGACCTGTCCTCTTGTGGGAACATCGAGGCACCCTGCCAAGTGCATCAGCGTTGATTTGCCGGATCCCGAGTGGCCCATGATCACCGAAAACTGGGCCACGGGAAGCTCGAGGCTCACGCCCCGCAAGGCATTAACCTGCGTTTCTCCCATTCGGAAGGTCTTATAGACATCGTTGAGTACCAGCACATTGGCCTCCTAAGGCTCGTAAACGAATTCGATCAGCTCAACCTGGCTGAAGCTGCGCATGTGGGGCATGCCCTCGGGGTCATCGTCCGTGGCTTCTGCAGCGCCGTCCGCGGCCTGATATTCAAGCTCCAAATACGGGAACAGGGGCAGGAGATTGCGGATGGTCAGATCGACAGGCATCGCCAAGTGGATGAGGACATTGCTGTAATCAGCGTGCGTGTACGTGGCATAGACAACATCGAGTCCGGCAATGGTCCCAGCATCTCCGGCAACAAGGAACCCGCCATCAGGGAGCACGTACTCGTGATTGGGCTCAAGGATCTCATCCTCTATCGCCGACAGCGGAGATAGGTCCACAGTTCCGCCAGTGCTTGTTGGAGCTCGGAATCCCAAGCCGCGCAGGCTGATGCCGAAGAAGGAGATGCCTACGCCACTCAATGGCACGAGGTCCGTACTTGAGGATTCAATTCTGTACATACCGTCTTCTTGCGGGATGATCTCTGTCGTGGTGATGGAATACCCTTCGACGCCCTCACGGGAGACTTTGTAGGAATACTTCAGGTGGCCACCTTCATAGGCACTGCCGCCGAACAGATCGACCTGCGCGGGGCGGTTCTCCGAGGCGGGCCTCTCAGGGGTGTCTTGCGCCTGTCCTACGATCGCACCAGCGACTATCACAACGAGCGCTAGGCACAGCGCGAGTGCGCGAAAACGCGATGTTCGATTCATGGTTGCCCTCCTGGTGGCAATGACCTGTCGAGGTCGCTGTGACCCCAGATAGGGTGAAGCATAGCCGCCAGTCTTGATTGCCGTGAGCCAAACCTGTGGCAGGAGTGTGAAGAATTTCCGCGCTTGTCTGAACGCTTGGGTGACGACTACGATAGGCCCATGCATTCCAAGTGCTTCCTTGCCCTTCGCAGGATGACAGTGCTTTGCGTGATGGCGTTGCTTACACTGGGGGTCTCGTCGGCACACGCGCATACGGTCGTTCGTGACGTTGAGTACGCTTCTGTCGACGGCATCTCCCTTCGTCTTGATCTCTACCTGCCTAAACCGATTCCCGAGCACCCCGTTCCTCTGGTGATCTGGGTTCATGGTGGCGGGTGGAGAGCGGGATCCAAAGACAATACCTACGCGCCAGAGACGCTGGGCGACGACTATGCCGTGGCCAGCATTGACTACCGCTTGAGCGGAATCGAGACCTTCCCGGCACAGATTCACGACGTGAAGGCGGCGGTGCGGTGGCTGCGTGCACATGCTAGTGACTACGGATTCGACCCTGAACGTTTCGGAGCGTGGGGGTCGTCGGCTGGCGGCCATCTGGTTGCCTTGCTCGGCGTGTCCTGCGGCAACCCAGATCTAGAAGGTACGGTCGGCGGGAATCTCGACCAATCAAGCTGTGTTCAAGCGGTGTGCGATTTCTATGGACCGACAGATTTGCTCTCACTTCTCAAGCAACGTGGAATCGCGAGCGTGCGTCGTCCGATGGCCGAAGATCTTCTTGTGGGTGGGCCTGTCGAGGAGTTGGCAGATCTGGCGCGACTTGCCAGCCCGATTACACATGTCAGCTCCGATTCGCCACCCTTTCTCATCATGCATGGATCAGACGATCCTGTGGTGCCCCTAGCACAGTCCGTCGACTTCGACATCGCATTGCGGGCGCTCGGTATCGATTCCACACTACGTATCATCGACGGTGCTGGGCACGGATTCCCTCGTTCTGAACTGGTGCCCGTCAAGCCATTCTTCGACCGGTTCTTACTCCCCTCTTCCGAGAGTCGGTGATGTGACCGAACACCCACTTCACATGTGACGCATACTTTTGCCATAGCGGCCTTCAGCCAAGGAGTCTACTCGCATCCACGAGCCTGAAGTCCGGGGGACTGTACAGTCATCGCGCAGTTGCGCGTCTCATGGGGTCCATCGTTCTCTGTATGTAGATTGTCTCCCCTGAGCGGTTGCACTCTCTATCTCGTTGGGCGCAGTCGTCATTCCGATACTCTAGACTGTCAGGCGCTTGCACGTAACGGTAGTTCTGATTCTCCTAATCTTGTTTGATGAGTGAATTGTAGCATAATGACAAACGCGCGGCGTTTCTTGGGAGGGTGCGATGCAGTTAACAGTCCGTGAGGCACTTACGTTGACAGAACCACTACGCAAGGCTCGCATTATTGCCGGAGAGAGAGGGCTGGACAACGTGATTCGGTCCGTCAATGTGATGGAGGTGCCGGACATTGTTAATTGGGTGAAGCCGGGAGAGCTTCTTGTGTCTACTCTTTACCCGCTGCGCGATGACAAGGCAGCAGTTGAAACTTTGATTCCCCAGCTCGTTGAGAAGGGACTAGCAGGCATGGCTGTAACTCCCGAGGCCTACATTGACGAATTACCCAAATGCATGGTCGATGACGCAAACAGGTTGGGCTTTCCATTAATCGAGCTTCCGCCTCGCGTTTCCTTTATAGATATTATTCAGCCCCTTACGTCAAAGATCCTCGATCTTCAAGCAGCCGAACTGCAGCAGTCTGACGCTATCCTCAAGCGGTTCCTGGATCTTGTCCTTGTCGGGGGAGACTATTCGGACATTGCGCAGGTGATCAGCGAGGTTAGCAATCATCCGGTGTTCATCGTAGATCGATTCCGGCGCATTCTAGGGCAAAGCGGAACCTTGGCGGAATCCTTGGTGATGGAGTTCATGGAGGAGGACCGGACAGGAGAAAGCTACCTTGGCACCGAATACGTGACCTTGGACATCGTTGGGCAGGGAGAGCAATCGCCTCAGCACAGGGTTGATGAATTCGATGGCAAGGAGCTTCATAGCCTGGTCTATCCTGTCGAGGTCAGTTCGACCCAACTCGGAAGCATCATCGTCTGGGAGCACGCTGAATCGGAAGCCGACGCCAGAGCACTCATGGCCATCCAGCACGGTGCCACGGTCGTGGCCCTAAAGATGATGGAAACGCGATCGATCGGACAGGTCGAACAGCAATTCAGGAACGAGATCCTGGAAGGTCTTCTCTCGGAACATGCCTCCTCGCAAGCAACGGCCCTTCAACTATCGGAAAGCCTCGGGCATCGTCTGGATCCCCCGTTTGCCATTCTCCTCGTGGGTTCAGATGTTCCTTCGCACAGGCTGCTTGCATCGAGGGAGCGACGACAGCAGAGCAATGTGGACACAAGCCTTCATCTTGCTCAGAGATACATCCGCAGCTACAGAGACGGGCTGTCATTCTGGCGGAGAGGACCTCTTCTGATTGTCTTCTACCCGTTGTCGGCTCGAGAACTCCCTGAAGCGAGGGAAGTCATTGCAGCCATGCTTCGGGAGGTCTGTGAGCGAATCGAAAAGGAGAATGCTCCCTACACAGTTTCGTCTGGCATCAGTCGCCAGGCAGGTGCGATAGAGAAGTTCCGTCAAGCATACGAAGAGGCGAGGCAGAGTTTCGAAATTGGCCGTGCTCTGGCGGGCGACAAGAACAGCGCCGTGACGCATTACGACGATCTTGGATTGCTTCGTTTCGCCCAGGTTTCAGAGAGCTCTGAAGGGATACGGAATTACTGTATGGACATGCTGGGTCCCCTATTGGAGCACGATGGCAATAGCACGGCTCCCCTCCTCGACACACTTCGCGTATTCCTTGAGTGCAACCAGAACCATGCTGAAGCGGCGCGTATGTTGGGTATTCACTACAACTCGCTTCGCTATCGACTCAAGAAAATTCGTGAGTTAATTGGAGATATCTTCAAAGAGCCGACGAAGCGTCTGGCGATAGAAGTCGCTCTGCATCTCCATCCTCTACTGGATGGAGGATCTCCCTCGGAAGAATTTCTCCGCATCGCACCCTAGCCTCTCGGTGCTGCGACTGCAAGAGCTCAATTTGTCGACTATTGACAAACTTTGCATGTTGTCTTGTCGCGAATTGACATTCACAACGGACTATGGCGAGTTCATAATGTCGCGGAGACAGGAGGCAAGAACCTTGCTATGTAGGCATGTATTGGTTGTTGGGCATCCGTATAGGGCTCAGGGTGCTTTGGGCCCCTCTGTCGCGGTGGGCTATGTCCAGTAGTCACGACATGACAACGGCAACTCAGCGGATCGATCCCCAATCACCGCCTCCACTCGTTTCACTTCGCGGCATCACTAAACAGTTCCTACACGTCCTCGCCAACGACTCAGTCAGCCTCGATCTATTCCCTGGAGAGGTTCATGCCCTGCTCGGTGAGAACGGCGCTGGGAAGAGCACGCTCATGAAGATCCTCTATGGCTTCTACAACGCCGACAGCGGCTCGATTGCCGTGGATGGTGAAGAAGTCCACATTGGATCTCCTTTGGATGCTCGCAAGCT
>SPBW01000005.1 GCA_004525685.1 Candidatus Atribacteria bacterium | reverse complement strand
GCCTTGATGCGCGTCTGCACTTGCTTGGCCACCTTGTGAATCTGATTTCCGTACAAGACCGTGATACGAACGGTGACCGTAACGACATCGCCTTCGACGCTCGTATCAACATACCGCTTCATCCCTTCGCCTCGACGAAACGAGCTGTCCCCTTGGCCCAGGTTGGCAATGCCATCGATCTCGGAAACGGCAATTCCGGCAATGGCTGTAACCACGTCCCTCGAAATGCCGACGCTTCCTTTCTCGTCTCCTACCATGGTGCCCTCCTCCCTATTCCTCGACGCTATGCGTATGCGGCGGAACAACCTTCTTCACGAAGACATCTACGTTGGAGACGGTCACGCCAGCCAACTGCTCGATGTCGCGCTGCACGTTTTGCTGAACGCCTTGCGCTACCTCGTGAACGGGATAGCCGTATTCAACGGATATCCGCAGTTCCACTCGAACCGTTTCATTGGAGAGGTCGGTCTTGATGTTGGGAGCCACGTCCTCTCCGCCAAAAATACTCATGAGACCGCCACTGGCGCTTCCCGAAGAATGGGCGATGCCATCTACCTTCTCTGCTGCAATGCGGGCGATCGACGCGATGACATCTTCTGCAATCGAGATGCGACCATCTTCATCGATGAGTTCTACCCTCTTGTCGGCCATGCCTCCTCCTTAAAGCCGTTCTACGTACGTGCCGGTTCTGGTATCGATCTTCAGCATGTCGCCTTCCTTAACGAACAGTGGCACGTTCACTGTCGCACCAGTCTCGACTGTCGCTGGCTTCTCTACGTTGGAGACGGTATCCCCCTTCACGCCGGGTTCCGTGTGCGTCACCCGCAGCTCAGCAAAGTTGGGCAGATCGACGTTCACCAATTCTTGATTGTAGTAGCGGCCTACGACGTTTATTCCTTCGATGAGAAACTCCGCCTGAGGGCCAAGAACTTCTTTGCTCAAGGGGAATTGATCGAAGCTCTCTGCATCCATGAACACAAGGTTCTCGCCGTCGTGAAATAGATACTGCAGCTCGCGAGACTCAAGAAACGCCGATGCGGTGTTCTCGGATCCCTTGAATGTGACGGCCAAGACCTTCCCAGTCTTTAGGTGCTTCAGCTTCGTTTTCCCCACTGCGCCGCCTCGGCCACGCTTGGAGTGCTCATACTCGACGACTTCATATAGCTCGCCATCGTAGAGAAGCGACATCCCTCGCCGTATCTCACTGACTGAGAGCCCCATACTCCCATCTCCCTTCTAGTCCTGCGATCGATTCGTTATTCAGATTGGCTATCACGCCATTCCGCTAGATTGCCTCCCAATGATATCCCGAAATCAAACTCCTAGGAAATCGCATTGGCAGAATGAACTCTCCTAAGCTGTGCTCAGGGCCAGCGCACGATCCGCAACCCAACTTTCGTGATTCCCTTATCGACAATTCCCAATTGCGCGGCTGCTCCCTTGGATAGATCGATGATTCGTCCCTCGACAAACGGACCGCGATCGTTAATGCGCACGACGATGCTGCGTCTCGTGTCGAATTCGACAACCCTCACAAGGGTTCCAAATGGCAGTGTCTTGTGGGCTGCACTCACACCGTTCATGTCGTATATCTCGCCGTTGGCCGTTAGATTCCCATCGAATCCCGGGCCATACCAAGAGGCAATCCCTACCTCATGGTAGGGTCCATAAAACGCCAAGCCTGCAGCAGCACCCACCAGCAGTAGCGAGCACAGGAGATACAGAAGCGTTTGATTCATGCTGGCAGTATAGGATCAGCTTTGCCGACTTACAACCGATGCTTCCTGCGTTTTCGCCGCCACGTGGTTGTTAGGCGATCAGCCAGGATGTGCTCAAGATTGGGCAGATACACTCCCAGACAGATCGCCAAGATACTTGCAGCCGGAGGCTGAGATCCAAGTGTCGTTTCTCGCCATCCGAGGCGAACCAAGGCCCCTATTGCAACGGCCGCAAGACCTACGTAGGCCATTCGTGTCAACGGTCCCCATAGCAGATGATGCGACATCTGCCGATGCCGGAAAACCCAGGCATAGGGAAGCCACAGCCATCGGAGAATTCCCCACCGGTGAAACGCGTCACTCTTGGCAAGATCAAGATCTGGACTCAAGAGAAGCATGGAGAAGATGTAGGCTCCAGCAAACAGTCCTGCGTGCAGGAGCGCAATCTGATCCTTCCATACAAGAACCACCGCACACGCTATCCACAGAATCAGCATCATTGCTTCCATTCTGAGATGTGCTTTTCCTGAGGGCATGAGAATCGTCGCTACAGTAGCTGCTTTCATTCCCATCAGCAAGTACCTTGACGGTTTCGGAACCAGACGATACAATCCATTAGCAAGCTACAAGCCTAAGTGCTAATCATCATAGCAAGAGGAGGTCCACCATGACGATTAAACCGTTGGGAAAACGCATTCTCGCCAAGAAACTTGAGTCTGAAACCAAGAAGACTGCTGGAGGGATTGTTCTGCCCAATACCGTCCAAAGCGAGAAGGTCGTACGAGCCAAGGTGCTCGCCATCGGAACGGATGAGAAGTTCGAGGTCAAGGTTGGCGACGAGATCATCGTAGGAACATTCGCTGGCACTGAGATCGAACAGGGCGAAGATAAGTTAATTCTGGTCAAAGAAACAGACGTTCTCGCGATCGTAGAAAACTAGGGGGACTGTACCATGGCAAAGGAAGTTATTTTTGGCGAGGAAGCTCGCCGCAGGATGAAGGTTGGCATCGACAAGCTGGCTGACGCCGTGCGAATTACGCTTGGGCCACGTGGTCGAAACGTCATCATCGACAAGAAGTTTGGAAGTCCCGACATTACCAATGACGGCGTCACGATTGCCCAAGAACAGGAGTACAAAGACGTATTCGAGAACATGGGTGCCCAGCTGGTGAAGGAAGTCGCCTCCAAGACAAACGATATCGCAGGCGATGGAACCACCACAGCGACGATCCTTGCTCATTCCATGATCGAAGAAGGGTTCAAGAATTTGGCTGCAGGCGCCAACCCAATGGAGCTTAAGCGTGGACTCGAAAAGGGTGCAGCTGCCGTCGTCGAAGAACTCAAGAAGATGAGCCGCGAGTTGAAGACCAAGGAAGAGACGGCGCAGGTGGCCACCATTTCCGCCAATGACGCATCGATCGGTGCCATCATCGCAGACGCGATGGAAGCCGTTGGAGAAGACGGCGTCATTACAGTCGAAGATTCCGACACCATTGACACATACTATGATGTTGTTGAAGGCATGCAGTTTGACCGCGAATACATCTCTCCCTACTTCGTGACCGACCCTAAGAAGATGGAAGTCCTGCTCGAAAAGCCTCTCGTCCTGATCACCGATCAGGAGCTTAAGGCCGCCCAGGACCTGATTCCCCTTCTTGAGAAGGTCGTTCAGACCGGCAAACCGTTGCTCATCATTGCCAAGGACGTTACCGGCGAAGCCCTCACCACGTTGGTCCTCAACAAGTTGAAGGGCACGTTCACCAGCTGCGCAGTCAAGGCACCTGGATTCGGAGATCGCCGCAAGGCCATGCTGGAAGACATCGCTGTTCTCACTGGCGCAACCGTAGTCGCTGAGGATGCTGGCATGCAGATCAAGGACACTACCCTTGACATGCTCGGTACGGCCGAAACGATCAAGGTCGATAGCAGCAATACGACGATCATCGGGGGCAAGGGCAAGCCCGAAGCCATCCACGGTCGTGTAGAGCAGATCGAAGCTCAGATGGAAACGACTGACTCCGACTACGACCGCGAGAAGCTCGAAGAGCGTAAAGCCAAACTGGCTGGCGGCGTCGCCGTCATCAAGGTTGGAGCACCTACGGAGACGGAACTCTCCGAAAAGAAACACCGCATGGAAGACGCGCTCGAAGCGACCAAGGCTGCTGTTGACGAAGGCATCCTCCCTGGTGGTGGCGTCGCGCTTCTGAACGCAGCCAAGTGTATCGACAGGCTCAAGCTCGAAGGCGATGAGGCGGTTGGTCTTCGCATTCTCGCCCGCTCTTTGGAAGGCCCCCTTCGCCAACTAGCACTGAACGCCGGATTTGAAGGCGCCATCGTAGTGGGCAAGGTGCGCGAGCAGAAGCCGGGCGTCGGATTCAACGTCATTTCCGGAGAGTATCGAAACATGTTCGATGCCGGAATCATCGACCCGACCAAGGTCACACGCTCTGCTCTTCAGAATGCCGTCTCTATTGCCGGTATGCTGCTGACGACGGGCGCCATCGTCGGCGAGATCAAAGAAGACGATGCTCCAGGAGGAATGCCGGGAGGCATGGGAGGCATGGGAGGCATGCCCTACTAGGCCAACCCTAACGCTGGCTCAGCGCCAAGCTCGCTGTAGCTAGCGAATCCACATAGAGACTTTTCCTTCCCCTCCTGCTTGACTATCATCACGCAGGAGGGTTTCTTCTTGCTATGACTGAACAGCTAGGATTGGCGCTTGGTGGTGGCGGTGCACGCGGATTGGCTCATCTGGGAGCCTTGATTGCCTTGGAAGAAGCAGGAGTTCCCATTTCCGTGATCGCAGGCACCAGCATGGGCGCTGCCATGGGCGCTGCCAAGTCTATCGGAGCTGACCTGCATCTGATTGCCAAAGTCCTAGAGTCGCTCGATCTCAACGATCTGCTTCAGGTCTCTGACAGCACAGTCCGGGAGCTTCAGAAGATAATCGGACGGAGCATGGTGGAATATGTTCGCGGATCGGCTTGGAAAGAAGAAGACTCCGCACCGCATGATCTCGTCCGGCTCCGCGAGCTGTTTCGTCTGCTAACTGCAGGCAAGCGTTTCGAGGAGTCGGCGATCCCATTTGCCGCCGTGGCGGCCGATCTGGAAACCGGTGATCGCGTGATTCTTCGCGAGGGCCTCTTGTGCGATGCCGTTGTGGCCAGCACGTCAGTTCCCGGCGTATTCTCTCCCGTCGCCTGCAATGGCCAATTCCTTATCGACGGCGGTGTGGTCGACAAGCTGCCCGTCGATGTGGTCATCGACATGGGAGCAACGGCCGTGATTGCCATCGATACGGGAGCACCTCTGGATAGAGAGATCACAACATGCCTAGATGCCGTACTGCAAGCACAGCGCGTCACATCCTATCAGCTCACCAACCTACAACTGATTCTTGCTGCCGAACGATTGAAGTCGAAGCTCATCGTAATTTCGCCTGATGTGGGTTGGATTCGAATGTTTGGCTTTGAACATACCCGAGAAGCCATCCAGGCAGGCAAGGATGCTGTCAACGCCCGCCTGGATGATATCCGTGCGCTTGTTGGTCTCACTGCGTCTGAAGTCTAGGGGTTTGAGATCGCAAGTACGACACTTACGGCTTCCCCAACGTAGCCCTCTGGATCCACAACTCGAACGGCGACCTGATAGCTATCTGCCGAATACTGTGCCGTCGTATCCCACGAGAACGAGCCCGTGTTGGCGAGGTTCTCGATGAGTAGGGTCCAATCTTCTCCATCACTCTCAGAGAGGAGAATGGCAATGGCGAAGACTCAGCCCTCGCCATTGGGATCGCTGGCCTCCCAAGTCACCGTCTCGATTCCTGTGAAGACGCTGCCAGCATCCGATGGGAAGGCACATACAATTGCCGGAGCCCATTGAGCAAGCACCTAGGTCGAATGGGGTTGCCCAGGTGTTCCGTTGATTGGATTCCCATCGACGTCCAGTCCATTGCGAATGATGCCGTTGTTGCTGACCCAGCCCCCATCGCTCGTTCGTTCCATGCTGCAATAGGCAAGATCCGCGACGGGGCCAGTACCTGCGAGCCATCCAGACTCTAGAAGCGGAACCAAATCCACGACATCGCCCTGTGGATTCACCAGCTCAACCAACACTCCACCGTTGAGCATCGCCCCCTTATAGATGATGTCTGCTGGGATATCAGAGACAGCGTTGTCGTCCGTCCGCTCAAGAAGTAAGAAAGCACCAGCAGGCAGCACGGCCGTCCGTACTAGGAGCGTGTCTTCGCCCTCTTCACCCAGCAGAATGAGCACGTCGCCAAATGCAACGTGCCATCCTGCAAGATCGATGGCGACGTCCCCTTGATTGTGTAGCTCAATCCATTCGTCATTGCTACTGGCAGCCGTTCCGGCCCAGGCGACTTCGGAAATGACTAACGCGCCGGCTGAGGCTGTTGCTACCGTCGTCGGTGCGAGATCGGCGATGACATCCACCGAGTTCGGTTGCCCGGGTGTGCCGTTCAGTGGATTCCCGTCTTTGTCGACTCCGTTGCATATCACGCCATTGTTGCTGACCCATTCGCCGGTGCCAGTTCGCTCCATCGTGACGCAGGGAGGCTCTCCACTGCCCGCGGATCCAGCTGGCCAAGCAACGCCAAGCGACTCCCCCACGAAATCTACAACCACGCCGTCCGGGTTTCGCAACTCAATCCGATCCCCGGTATTTGACAGGGCCTTATAGTAGAGCAGATCGGCTCGAACATCCGCGACAGCATTATCATCCGTCCGTTCCATCAAGTAGAACGCGCCCGGAGCCAGCACCGCTGTTCGAACCTCAATCGCGTTTTCCCCGACCTCGCCCAATGGAATCTGTGCATTATTGAACGTCAATACCCACCCCGCAAGATCAATCGGTTGATCGGTGGTATTTCTCAGTTCGATCCACTCATCATTGACACTACCTAGGGTTCCTCCCCAGGCGACTTCGGAGATGATGAGATCGTCGGCAAGGACACCATGCCCCAATAGATAGAGACCGATCACCATCAACATTGCGCTTCGTGACATTCTATTCATGTTTATTCCTCCGCACTTCTTATGCGCTCACGTTTCACGCGTGCTTCCCTTATACGACGATCGCGCTGGAGGAATAGAAAGAAGGCATCCAGGCGGGCAAGGATGCTGTCAACGCCCACCTGGATGACATTACAAAGCTAGCCGGTTTTGATTAGCTATGGACCACCTAGCCACCACTCCCCAGGATCTCGAAACTGGGGCTGATCGATTCTCCCACATAGCCTTCAGAGTCGGCTGCGCGGAATAGCAGTCTGTAGTCCGTGCCCGATGGAACCATGGACGTGTCCCAAGAGAAGGATCCCGTATTGGCGAGGTTCTCGATGAGGAGGGTCCAGTCTTCTCCGTCATTGTCTGATAGGAGAATGGCAATCGAGAGGGCTGAGTCCTCGCCATTGGGATCGCTGGCCTCCCAAGTCACCGTCTCCATCCCCGACAAGATATCACCAACATCCGAGGGAAACGTGCACTCAATCAACGGAGCCCATTGCGCGAGCACCTGGGCCGAATTGGGCTGCCCTGGCGTTCCATTGAGCGGATTCCCTTCGACGTCCAGTCCATTGCGTATGATGCCGTTGTTGCTCGCCCAGCCGCCATCACTCGTTCGTTCCATGGTGCAATAAGGGAGATCACCATCACTGGCGCTGCCTGCACACCAACCCGACTCTGTGACCTCAACCGAGTCGACGATGTTCCCCTCTGGGTCTCGTAACTCAATCCTCACTCCCGAGTTCGACAGAGTTCCTCTGTATATCACATCTGCGACGATGTCCGAGATCGAGGTGTCATCCGTACGCTCAAGGATGAAAAAGGCTCCTGCTTCAAGTGTCGATACCCGCACATCGAGAGCGTCCTCCCCGATTTCTCCAAGCGGGATGAGCACGTCCCCGTAGGAGAGGGTCCATCCGGCCAGGGCCACACTATCCTCTCCTTGATTCTGCAGCTCAATCCATTCGTCAGCTGAACTGGCTGCCGATCCCGCCCAAGCGATCTCGGAAATGATCAGTTCACTCCCAAAGCACGCCACTCCTCCGATTAGGAAACCAATACAAGCACACAAAATGCTCCACGTAACCGTTCTCATACGTCCTCCTTTTGTCCGATGTTACCCTGCGTGTGCTTACATGATAGGCTGTGTGACGCATTTGTCAAATCGAGCTTGCCTTCGCTGCAAACACCTTTAGAATCAATGAAGTGGGTGACTGAAGGGAGGCTACAGTGATCAAGACGTTTCACACGGGTGGAGATCGCAATCTCGGTTATCTCGTTGTGGATGATTCGACCAACGAGGGTGTCGTCATTGATCCATCGTATGATCCAGGGGCCATTGCGACGTTTGCCTTGGAGCATGGAAAAACGATCGTCTATGCCTTCAACACCCACGATCATCACGACCATACCAACGGTAACGAGGCGTTTGCTGCGGCCACGGGAATTGTGCCGCTGAAGTTCGGCGAACTGGATGCGCAGACGAGTCAGAGGGTCGCCGAGGGCGCAGCGTTTCCCTTGGGCGACCTGCAGATACAAATCATCCATACTCCCGGTCATACCACCGACTCGATCTGCCTTCTCATCGGTGACGCCGTATTCACAGGCGACACCTTGTTTGTCGGCAAGGTCGGGGGCACAGATTTGGAGGAAGGCGCCAGGGCGGAATACGCCTCCATTCATGACAAGCTGCTCACGCTACCTGACGAAACACGCGTCTTCCCCGGACACGATGTCGGGACGACTCCGGAATCGACGATCCAGCACGAGCGTGAGACAAACCCGTTTCTGATCAGGCCGACAGTCGAGGCCTTCATTGATCTGAAGGCCCACTGGGCCGAGTACAAGAAGGAGCATGGGATCGCGTGAGCGCTTGGTATGAAGACACGTTCAGTCGCGACTATCTATCCCTGTATCCGCATCGTAACGACGAAGAAGCAAAGCGTGACGTACAGGGGATTATCGAACTGATTTCTCCGCCGCGAACCGAGCCGCTTCTCGATCTCTGTTGCGGTGCAGGCCGACACCTGGTCGCCTTTCGGCAAGCGGGATTCTGTCACGTAACAGGTCTTGACTTGTCAGCAGATCTGCTCGCCGAGGCTCGCAAGCGCCTCCAACGTGAATCCTTGGATGACGTCCAACTCATTCGCGCCGACATGCGAGAGATTCCAGAGGGCCTCCGCTACCAAACCATCGTCTCTTTGTTCACCTCGTTCGGCTATTTCGAAGCGGCTCACGAAGATGAACGCGTCCTGCAATCGGCGCATTGTGCACTCCTTCCTGGAGGAACCCTCCTGCTGGACACACTAAATCGCGCACATGTCCTAGCGAATCTCGTGCCTATCGATCACACGGAACTCGAAGGAAAGACGATTCACATCACGCGCCGCATCTCACGTGACAGCTTGCGCGTCGAGAAGCAGACGAGCATTACACAGCCCGGATCTCCCCAGACGCTCTATCATGAATCAGTCCGCATGTATGAACGAGAGGAGCTAGAAGAGATGCTCGCCAAGATTGGATTTGCATCCTGGCACATCTATGGCGACCTCGAAGGACAAGCGTTCTCTGCCACAAGCGAACGAGTGGTGGTGGTTGCTTCTAAGGCGCGCTCATGACACAACGGATCGATCCACGCCTCATTCATCCGAATTCCCAATTCTTCCTCGATTTCATCGCCCACAAAGCCACCGACTTCTTTGCGCATTCGATGACGTCCTTGAATCAGATTGCAGAGGCCCGCCAAGCGCTACCGAGCCTGAGAAGGCGATCAGACGTATGTGATGTCTTACTCACCTACAACAAGGGTCTAGCTGCCTCAGATGAGACACTGGCATCGATCAAGCATCTCCGCGATCCGCAAACGCTATGCGTGGTCGGCGGCCAGCAAGCCTGCTTCCTCGGCGGCCCACTGTTCGTCGCCTACAAGATTGTTTCGATCATTCGCACAGCCGCCTGGATGTCTCTAAAACTAGATGTCCCCGTTGTTCCCATATTCTGGCTCGCCTCAGAGGATCATGACTTCGAGGAGATTAATCACACACGATGGCTCGATGATTCAAGCACGCTACGAACACTTGCCTTCGAGTGGGAACATCACGGGCAAGCGATCGAGAGTCTTCCCATCACAACTGAAGTTCGACAAGCGTTTGACGAGGCCAGAAGGAAGACTGCTTTTCAGGACGCAGGTGATGCGGCCCTGTTCTCCCCAGCAGATAGCGATGATTTCAGTAGCTGGCACGCGCGCATCTGGAGCAGGCTCTTCTCCAGGCACGGACTGATCCTGATCGAGCCCCGTGTATTGCGGCCGCTCGCTGGGCCGTTCTTCTCGCGCGCCTTGTCCGAATCCAAAGCCGTTCACGAAGCGCTCATGCACGGTGCCTCAGCATTGCAGGAACACGGATACTCGGTCCCCTTGGATCCCGAACAGTCAGGCACTCTGTTTACGCTCTCGACCGCTGGCAAGCGCCGGCGCGTTGACTACCCAGACTCCGCAATGGCTGATCACAGCAACGGACGCTCTGCTGTGTGCTACTCCCCCGATGCCGCCCTGCGGCCCCTGTTGGCCGATTCGCTGCTGCCCTCAGTGGCAAACATTCTCGGCCCGTCCGAGCTCCACTATCATGCTATGTTGCGATCGCTGTATGAGCAGTGGGACATTCCGCAACCGCTTGCTATTCCAAGACACGGAGCAACCGTGATCACAGACCTCGAGGCCCAACTTCTCGCACACGCAGGACTCGATATCTCCCAATTACTGGATCCCGAATTCAAATCTGCAGAGAGTGTGCGGCACCTGGTGTCTGATGGCTTGGCTGAGGCCTTCACGCGAGCGAGCGAGCGGCTTGAAGAGGCCCTGCATCCTCTGAAAGAGCATCTCAGCCAACTTGACCCAGGACTCGAAGCGCGCTGGCATCAGACTCTCGAGCAGGCGCAGCATCAGGTGGACCGTCTGCAGGATCGCGCGATGCGTGCGGAACTCGCGCGTCGCGGCATTTCCGTCAAGGGGCTGTCGAATCTGAAGCCACTGCTATACCCAATGGGCAAACCTCAAGAGCGAGTTCTATCGTCATTCTCGTTCATCGCCAGATTTGGTGTAGAATGGATTCACGACATGATCGCACGCGGGGAACCAGATCGGTTCGAACATCAACTTGTCATACTCAAGGACTCTCATGGATCAAGCTGACGTCATTGCATTCGGGACTCACCCTGACGACGCCGAGATCGGCTGCGGGGGAGTGTTGATCAAACTTGCAGACAAGGGCCTTAAGACTGTTATCGTCGATCTCGTGCGCGGCGAAATGGGGACACGAGGCAGCGCCGACATTCGAGCCCAGGAGGCAGCTGCCAGTTCAGAGATTCTCTCGTTACATGACAGAGACAACCTTGAGCTTCAAGATGGCCATATTGTCGCAACCATGGAGGCCAAGAGAAAGGTCGTCGAGGTCTTGCGCCGCTGGCGCCCCAAAGCCATCTTCCTGCCGTACTGGAAGGACCGCCATCCCGATCACGCCAATGCGTCACGATTGATCTATGAAGCGACGTTCCTTTCGGGACTGATACGTTTCGACACTGATCAAGAAGCCTACCGGCCCAAACAGCTCTTCTACTACATGGGGTGGTACGAGTTCGCACCCACCTTCGTCGTGGACATCACAGAGCAGGCAGAACGCAAACTGCAAGCCATCTACGCCTTCGAGACTCAGTTTAACCCCGACGCAGAGCGGGGTCCGCAAACGCGGCTCACATCCCCTACGACTGACTGGCTTATCCGCAGTCGGATGGCCCATTTCGGTTCGCAGATACGCTGCAAGTACGGTGAGGCATTCCTCATTCGAGGGCACATGGAAGTCGAGAATCCGCTCGATCTCTCCTTCGAGTCATTCTAATTCAGGAGGTTTCATGAGAATCGGAATCTGCTGCTATCCCTCTCACGGAGGTAGCGGCGTGGTCGCAACTGAACTAGGCAAGCATCTGGCGACCCAAGGGCATGAGGTGGCCTTCATCAGCTATGCAGCTCCCTTGCGACTGACGGAGCTGCCTCCTCGCGTCAGCTTCCACGAGGTGGAAATCGAGCAGTATCCGCTTCTCAAGCACTTCCCCTACACGCTGGCGCTTGCCTCGAAGCTGGCTGAGGTCGTCGAAACGCACGATCTTGACATTATCCATGCTCACTACGCCATCCCCTTTGGTGCAGCAGCTTTGCTTGCCAAACAGATTGTGCATCCGCGAAAGCTGAAGATTGTGCTCACACTACACGGAACGGACATCACACTGGTGGGGAACAATGCATCTTTTCGGCCCGTAACCAAGATGACGATCGAGAACGCCGATGCCGTAACTGTCGTTTCTCAGTTTCTCAAGGACGAGACGATTCGCCAATTCGGCGTGCGAAAAGAGCTCAATGTCATCTACAATTTCATCGATCCCGAGCGGCACGACTCAGAGCCCTGCCCGTGCATCCCTCATTGCCAACAGGGATCGCAGAAGACAATCATGCATATCTCCAATTTTCGACCGGTGAAGCGAATCCGAGATGTCGTGGGCATCTTTGCGAGGATCTGTGATGCCGTCGACAGTCGGCTCATTCTTGTGGGCGATGGGCCGGATGCACCCGTGGCCAGGGAATTGGGTCAGAAGCTGGGGGTTCTCGACCGCATGACGTTCGTGGGGATTGTGGATCGAGTTGCACCGCTGCTGGCGCGTGCCGACCTCTTCCTGCTGCCCAGTTCCACGGAGAGCTTCGGGCTCGTGGCACTGGAGGCGATGGCAAGCGGCGTCCCAGTAATCGCATCCGACATCGGCGGCATTCCAGAGGTTATCGATCATGGACGCACGGGCTACCTGGCCCCTGTCGGTGATGTCGAGGGAATGTCGCAGTTTGCTGTCAACCTACTCTTGGATGCAGACAAGCACTGCCAGTTCAGCGCTGAGGCACAGAACCAGGCGAGACTGCGATTCGACTATCGCCTGATTGTTCCCCAGTATGAGAGGCTCTATGAGAGAACGACCTCTAGCTAGCTTGGATAGCGGCACGCCCTAGGAGCCGCACGATATCTCTCAAGCCCTATGTGACAAAGTTCCTCGCGGTATACTTGCCAACGAGGAAGGAGGAGGAATCGTGCGTCGCGCCCACAAGTGTCGACTGGTCATAGGACTCGCTGGTCTGTGTTTCATCTCAGGCATGGCACAAGCGCAGGGCTCCCTGGAATACGATATCAATCTAACGGTTGACTACGAGGCAGGCTCATTTGAGGGTCACAGTACGATTGTTCTGCTCAATGAGACACAAACGGCACTCCCAGAGCTCTTCTTTCGCTTGTTTGCCAATGATTCGACGCTGTACGGCAGCGCGTCCCTCCATGTGAGCGAGGTATCTGTTCAGACAAACAGTATGCCGTTCGTCTTCTTCTCAGATGACACGATACTGATGGTCCCTTTGGAGATTCCCCTTCAGCCCGAAGAGAGTCTTCAGATTGAGTTCTCCTTCTCCGGCAAGGCCTCAACATGGCCTGAGAGCGACGGCGTTGGGTCCAGTGGAACAGGCTATGGGCTTCTCACCAAGTCGTCATCTGCCCTGACAATGACGACGTTCTATCCTATGCTAGCCATCTATTCTGACGAGGGTTGGGCTCTTGATCCCAGCACGGGATTCGGCGACACGCTCATGGGGGATTCGGCAGACTACACGGTCGCGATTACCTCGAGAACAGGCCTGGATGTGGTCGCGTCGGGCGACTTGAGCGCAGAAAAGGCTTCAGGACCGAACATCGTGACACGCACGTTCCTGGCGGCACAAGCAAGAGACTTCTCCGCCGTGCTTATGGAGGAACACATCCCTTTGTTATCACCGGTCCGCGACGGCAGCATCCGTACTTGGTTCTCTGCGCAGCATCATCAGGCTGGCCAACTCGCCAATGAGATGGCCGTCTTCTCCTTCCAGTTGTACGAGGAATTGGTGGGGCCATCAGCATACCGCACCATCGAACTGGTTGAGGTCCCGTTGCGAAGTGCAGCAGGGGTCGAGTTCTCAGGGCTGATCCTGATCGGAAGCCAATATGCAGAGCATCCTGAAGACGCCTTCTTCCCCGTCATCATCTCACATGAGATCGCACACCAATGGTTCTACGCCGGCGTGGGAAACGATGTGTCTGAGCATCCATGGCTCGATGAGAGCGTCGCGTCGTACCTGTCCTATGAGTTCTCAGGCGCCTACTTCGGCGACTCGGTGGCACGACAACAGCTGGATCAATGGCGCGCAACCTATCAGTCCGCAGCGCGAACGCGGGCCGATCTCTCCATTGCCAGCCCACGCTACGCCTTCCCCGACTCATCGACCTATAGCTCGTTCGTCTATTCCGGCGGGGCCACGTTTCTTCATGCCCTACGTACGCTTGTTGGCGACGAGGCATTCTACAAGGCACTGCAGACCTACTATCACCAGTTCCTCCACAGCATTGCAGCGCCGTCTGACTTGTTTGGAGTCTTCGAGGAAACCTGCGCCTGTACAATCGGCGAACTACTCTCTGCGTTTAGAATCATGCCATAATGGAACCTGCCCAAGGATTCCGTGTACATGTGTCATGGAATCACAAAGGAGGCACCAATGATTCGAATAGGAAAAGCGATTCTCTTCATAGTTCTGTTGTCTGCCCTCTCACTTATCGCGGCGGATGTGCCATCAAGTTTCTCAGCAACCCACTACTACATACTCTCTCTCGGAGAGATGCCTATCGATCTTCCTGCATTGATCCAGACAACACAGTCATCCGGCTATTCGGTGATCGATTATGGAGCTCCCGTGTCTGGTGAATCAGGCGTCGATAGTGGACGGGCTGTGAGTGTGCTTGAAGGGGCAGCCTTTCTTCTTGTTGATCACGACCGATTTTATCTTCGCGAAGTTGGCGAGACATACACATTCACGGTCCGGGCATCTGAGCTTGGATATGAACTGGTCATCAATCCTCAACAGGATCTATCCGTAAACGACGCGCTCGGTTCAATCCTGATGGCACTTCAGCAGCTAGGCATACTCGGCAGTGAGGTTAATCTGGATTTCGCGTCGTTTGCCAAGGCCGATCTCAAGGGACCTGCGTCACCAGCGGGCGCACCCATGGATTCGACACTCTACGGGCTTGTTGTCTCTGAAGACTGGTTTGCCTATGCCGCATCCAAGTTGATCACCCAGGCGGGACTCCGCGTTGAGGTCGTCGCTGAGAAGATCCCCGGCGGTGTGTTGAGCAGCGAATTCAGTGACTATGTCGTCGAAGAGACGGATCTCCTCGTTAAGCTGCTGCTTCCCATTGATGAACTGCTCACGCTGGCTAAGTCCAGCTCCATTGGCTACGTACGCATCGCGTATCAGCCATTGATTCCGTAGCTTAAGGAGTTCAGCATGAACCGATTCTTCCTACTTGTGCTCGCGGTTCTTGCCATGCTATCTGTTCCCGCTCTCAGTCAAGCCGACATTCTCGTTGGGATTGACCGAGATCTCACCGGGGAATGGGAGAGCGTAGGCGAGGCCTTCGAGCAGGAATTCAATGTCAGCGTGTGGTTTCAGGGATACTCGCAGAACAGCATGGCACAGCAAATCGTGCTGCAATCCTTTGCCAAGAGCGGACGACTGAATTTCATCATGGTCCCTCGCAGTTGGGGATCCACTCTTGCCCGCTACCTCATTGATCTGTCCGATCTAGAGCAGTCGTTGCGAAATCGCGGCGTGGGCATCGTGACAATCAATCAGCAACCTCTGGGCATTGACATCCCCTTTGCTCCAGACTGGTTCCTTGCCATGTTGAGCTGGCCAGATGAATTCGACGCAACGCTTGAGTTCCTCGGATTCGTAGGAAGCGGCGGCGCCCAAAGCGCCGGCACCCAAATCGGTTCGCCCAGTTCGCCGCCACAAGCGACAGTCGCTTCCTTTTCGACAGAGAAGATCGCACGTGGTGACCACAATCCCAGGATCGACGGATCGCTTGAGGCCCTGATTGGAGCGGCTCAAGCCGCCCTCAATTCTGTCGCCGGCCAGATGGCAACGGCCATCCCGTCCATCGCTAGGACCGCGCTTGAGTCGCTAGCTCAGCTTTACGGCGTTCCGTTCTCTGCAGCTGGTTCCACCGTGACCGTTGTGCTTGAATCGCAGCCAGGACGCAACGCGTCCAATGTGGCTGCCCTTTCTCGCCTGGGCGTTCAGCAGAGTTCGATCGAATCCACATCCACCTTGATCAAGATCACCGTGCCATTGGCTGACTTGGCGTCACTCGCCAGTCAGTTGACGGGCGTAGCATTCATTCGACCTCCGTACACACCCTATGCGCTTGGGACCCCCAGCCAGGGCACAGCGGCTATTGGCGCTGACGCCTTCCACAGCGCAGGCATTCGCGGTGCAGGCACCAAGGTGGCTGTCATCGATCTGGGCTTCTCGGGCCTCGCTCAAGCACAAGCTCGAGGGGATCTTCCCTATACCGTGATTCAGAATGACCTATCAGGGACTGGGCTAACCAGTGGAATCAGCCATGGAACTGCCGTGGCTGAGATTGTCTATGACATTGCTCCTGACGCGCAGCTGTATCTGATCAAGATTGCCGATGAGGTCGATCTCGATCTCGCGGTCACCTATTGCATCAGTCAGGGCATCGACATCATCAACCACTCATTGGGATGGTACAATACCAACTTCTATGATGGCACGGGAACCATTGCCAGCATTGCGCAGCGCGCTATCACAGGCGGCATTCTGTGGGTCAATGCAGCTGGAAACGAGGCGCAAAGTCATTGGGAAGGAACGTTCACGGACGGCAACTCCGATGGCTGGAATGACCAGAATGTCACGTTCTACGCCTCGGCCGGGTCGCAGATGGTGCTGTTCCTTACTTGGAACCAGTGGCCGCAGGCCTCAACGGACTACGATCTGTACTTGTTCGATCCGTCGAGTAATCTGGTCGCGTCCTCGACGAAACATCAGACAGGAACAGAAGAGCCAACGGAGTCCATTCAAGTCTCAGCATCAACTAGCGGAACCTACACCATCCGCATCCAAGGCACGGGATCGCACGCGCTAGAGCTGTTCAATCTGTACCAAACCGTCTCGCCCGTAATCGCCGCTAGTTCCATTCTCGCGCCTGCCAACGTCGCCAATGTCGTCGCTGTGGGCGCGCTCGGGCACTCCGTGTATACCACCGGACCGATTGAACCCTACAGCTCCCAAGGTCCTTCCAATGATGGACGCAGCAAGCCCGATCTGGTTGCACCAGATAACGTCACGACAGGAACTAGTCCCTATACGACGTTCCCTGGCACCTCAGGCGCCGCTCCCCATGTCTCGGGCGCAGCAGCCTTGCTGTTGTCTCAGACTCCCGGATTGAGTGAGTCCGCTCTGCGTGCAAAGCTTCTTACGCAGGTCATACCTATGGGCAGCATCAATGTCTACGGCAGTGGCCGACTAAGTCTGCAGGCACCCGCCGGAGCGAACCTCTCACCCACTGCGTCCTTCTCGTACTCGCCTTCGTTGCCTGTGGCTGGTTCCACGGTGTCGTTCAATGCGAGTGCGTCTTCTGATGCAGATGGCTCCATCGTCCAGTATGCGTGGGATTTCACAGGAGACGGAATCACTGACGCGACAGGCGTCGTTCAGGCACGATCGTTTTCCGCGGGATCGTACTCGATTCGGTTGACAGTAACTGACGATGACGGCGCTACGAATACTCAGATTCAGAGCCTGGTGGTGTCGTCAACACCCAATTCTCCCCCCAATGCTGTGTTGTCTGTCTCCCCCAGCTCGGGGCAGCCGGGAACATGGTTTACGTTCAGTGCATCAGGATCCAATGATCCAGATGGCAGCATCGTAAGCTATGCCTGGAGTTTCGGCGATGGCGGAACATCCGCTGGCTTGACGGCCTACAATAGCTACGCGTCAGCTGGCACCTACACTGTTGCGCTGACAGTCACGGATGATGACGGTGCCACAGATATCGCAACGCAGGTTGTGTCTGTGCAAACGGCAAGTGCACCCGATCTCGTAGCTCAAAGCATCGGCTTCGCTCCGACCAACCCCACAGTTGGACAAAGCGTAACCTTCTCCATCACGGTCCGAAATCAAGGCAATTCCTCTGCCGGGTTCTTCCGCATTCGATTGGCGGGGACCAGTTCTTCCACGCAGACCTACATTACGCAGCTTGCTGCAGGGGCTTCACAGATTGTGACGCTCGCGCTTCCGCTCACATCACCATCGGAAACCTTCACAGCGACTGTCGATGATCTCAATCAGGTCAGCGAATCGTCGGAGACCAACAACACCAATGCCGTCCTCGTGACGGCGGCCACGATCCCGTTGGTCGCAGATGCGGGCGGGCCTTATTCAGGCACAGTCGGCTCTTCGATTCCATTCAACGGATCCGCCTCCACAGGAACGATCACCACCTACCTGTGGTCATTTGGAGATGGAGGCAGCGCGCAAGGAGCAACTCCCAGCCATACCTATGCGAGTGCGGGCACGTACACCGTGACGCTCACGACATACAGTTCAGGTGGACAGCAATCTGTTGATGTCACACAAGCCGTGATCAGCACTGCAGCACCAGCGCTCACAGCGCAACTGTACTTACCACAAGGCTCCTACCAAATCGGAGAGGGACTTGTCATTACCTATACCATCAATCGTGCTGCCTATGTGTACTTGGCAGACGTCACCTCTGATGGTCACGTGACACTTCTTTTCCCCAGCTGGTTCGAGTCCACACCACTGGTAACCGCAGGCACGCACACGGTCCCAGGCTCTGGAACCTACTCACTCCAGGTCTCTGAGCCGGCAGGCACTGAGACGCTGTACCTGTTTGCCGCATCCGGCCCCATCTCTGGATTCCCGACGTCATTTTCTTACGGGTTCCCGCTTCTCAGCACCAACCCGTCTTCATTCCGAAACGCTATTCTCGCGACGATGCAAGCCCAGTTCTCAAGTGGCAATTGGGTGTTCGACACCCTGTCGTTCGGAGTAGTATCGCCTGCGCCCACGACGGGAACGATTCGCGTCCTATCCAACCCTACCAATGCGCTGGTGAAGATCGATGGCACCTCCGTGGGCTACACGACGCATGAGCAGCCCAACGTCGCTCCGGGAACGCACACAGTCGAAGTATCCAAGTCCGGATACCAGACCGTGACGCAGCAGACGTCTGTTGTAGCAGGCGGAACAAGCACGGTATCCGTCACACTGACACCGATTCCGACCAACAATCCTCCTGTGGCCAACTTCAGCTTCAGCCCCACAGGCCCCACGGTCGGAGACGTTGTGTCATTCGACGCGTCCGCTTCCTACGATCCAGACGGAAGCATCTCATCGTATGCCTGGGCATTCGGAGACGGCGCTATCGGCAGCGGGCAGTTCTCTACCCATACGTTTGCCGCCAGCGGCACGTACAGCGCCACGCTGACGGTCACAGACAACGGCGGGGCTCAAGGCACGCTCTCAAAGACAGTGATCGTAGGAACATCCGAAGACATCGGTTGGGTTTCGCCAACATCGTTTGAGGACCCAGCCTCTAACTGGGTCGTCGAAGAGCGTGCGTATGATGATGACGACTGGCGCAACTTCAATGGCGCTGCAGGACACTATAGCTCGGCAGCAGGAGAATGGACATCGTACCTCGTTCTCAATACGCCTGAGGGAGGGCTTCAGTCAGATCGTATCCGCGTTCTGGTAGGAGATTCAGCTCCAGGCCGCAATCTGCTCGCCTGGTCCATCGATGTCTATCGCGACGACGCTTGGGTCAATGTCTACACGGGAACACAGGGTTCCTTGTCTGAGCATAGCCCCGATGGGGACGGCCACCAATGGGTGGAGATCGCTTTTGATCAAGGATTGGTCACACGAATGCGTCTCCGCGCCTACAATCACAACTTCGCGGGGACAACCCTCGCTCGTGTCTGGGAAGCCGACTTCCATGACGCAACCGGCCCCTAGATGCGAATTGCAGCGATCGGGCTCGTGCGGCAGCAGCTTCGTCTGCTGCCGCGCTGCCACACTCCTGTAGCGCGCATCATTGACGCATCGTCCAATCCATGCAAGAATAGGACACGGAATCCAGTCGATTCCGCCGTGATTCCCCGTGGATACAGGAGGTGAGGTATGACTAGCACGACGATCCGCCGATCGGCCCTTGCCATCTTCTTGTTGATGGCGATTGCCGTCTTTGCGCTTGCCGCGACCGCACAATCGACGCCTCCGTGGTCATGGGGGCCCCTACTAGGAGCCATCAGCGAGAACTCCGTAGCACTTACATGGAAGACGATTCGAACAGTCGGCTTTGATTTCAGCTATTCGCTGGCACAGATCTACGATTCAACAGGGAAATGGGAAGAAACCCTTACCTATGAAGGACATCTAGGTATCGCCGAGATCTGGCTTCATGATCTTCTTCCTGGGGCACGGTATCGATTTCAGCTTGTGTTCTACGAAGGCGATGCCGTCTACCCTACAGAGGTTGGCTCATTTGAGACGATCGATCCAGCAGCTCGCTCATTCTCATTTGCCACATATGGGGCGACGGCCACGCATCCCGATCGCCACAAGCTCGTTGCCGACACGATTGCGGCACAAACCAGTGTTGCGTTGGTCATCCATTCCGGTGGGTTGGTTGAATACCCGACACAGGAACACTTCCAGAACTTCTTCTGGGCAATGGCAGATCTGGGGCGAACATGCCCCTACTTGACGACGATCGGCGAGCACGACCGAGATGATGAGCTCTACTTCGAGAATCTCGCCCTTCCCTCAGGCGGAGGCATTCGTGACGAACAGTGGTGGTCGTTTGATTACGGCCCCGTCCACTTCGTTGGATTGGATTCTACATTGACTGACCTCTCGGAAGAGGCCTCAATGCAGGAGCAAACGGCATGGCTGCGAGAGGATCTTGATCGCGCTCAAGATCAGATCATCGTCGTGTTCAGCGCCGATGCGCTATACAGCGCATCGTATGATTCAGGAGAGAACACGAGATTGGTGATGAGATGGGAGCCCCTCTTCCGCGAGTTCGGAGTCGACGTCGTCTTCAGCAGTTCCGTGCATTGCTACGAGCACATCTATGTTAGCGGCATCCACTACATCACGTCAGGGGGAGGAGGCGCACCTCTGGAATCGTCTCAATCAGACAGTGTGCCAGGCACTGTGTTCCGACGCTACGGTTTGCTTCACTACGTCGTTGGAACAGTCGCTGACAATGTTCTGCAGATCAAGGCATTTCCCGTGGCTACAGTCAGCAACGATGTCCTCACACTTTCTGCCAGTGGGCGCTCCTTCGATACCTTCATCGTGCAGCGGGAGAATTAGCAAGGAAAAAACTGGTCGGGACGCCCGGATTTGAACCGGGGACCTCTTGCGCCCCATGCAAGCACGCTACCAGGCTGCGCCACGTCCCGAATAACCATGATGTTATTCACAACGCCCCAGAGACACAACCTTGGGACTCAATGTCCGAAGCGATGTCGCTGCCGCAGAAGCTCTCGGAACGGGATCCGGGCGTTGTACTGCCCGGCCAATCGATCGGCCTCATCCGCAGTGAGTCCGGCTCTACGTAGAGAATGTCGAAATGTCTCTCGTCGTCGCCGGCGCGTCCATGCTAGTCCAATGACACCGCACGTCACACGCCAAATGAGGGCGGGAATAAGAACTCCAATCACAATTCCCGCCCACAGATTCCTCAGGTACCTTGCAGTAGATCTCATGACAGTCAATCGTCTCTTCTCCGATCGTCTGAGCCTCCAATGTTGACGTTGAATCCGTCCTTGCCCCCGAAGATGTCACGTAGGTTGATCATATACCCTCTCGTCATGTCCATTGCCTGCTCTTTGGCAATGCCCGCCTCGACGAGTTTGGTGTAGAACGTGGCCACGGCATCTGCCATATTCGCTGCCGCATCCTTGGAGTACAGCACATCCCTCAAGCCTCGCAGCAACCCCGGCACCTTCTCGGTTACGATCCCTAGGATCTCCTTTAAGTCATCGATGTTCTTGACCAAATCGCTGTCACCCATTATGAACCTCCTTATCTGGTGAGATGAGGCGAATCCTGCGCCCCAACAGTTTCAAGTCTCCTCGAATCGGAACACGCCCCTTCTGGTAGCTTGCTCCGAATGAGAACCCTAGCAAGAACGACCCGAGATCGAGACTGGCAAGCGTTTGTCCCACAGTCCGATTGACCACATCTCTCTTGACCTCAGTTCGCAATCCTTCCAGCTCATCATCAAACGCCCTGCGAATCTCTACGTTCAAACACATCGTCTGCGTCAACTCTTCGCGACAGCCCTCGCACTGCGAAAGATGCGCAGCCACTTGGCGAGCCTCGTTCACTGAAAGCGAGCCATTGATGTACCACGGTATCAATTCACGAATCGGAGTACATGCGTTCATGCGAGCACCTCTGCCAGCCTGCGCTTGGCGTGGAACATTCTCGATTTGACCGTCCCGGGAGGGATACTGAGAATCCCAGCAATCTCTCCGTAAGAGAGCCCCTCATAGTATGTTAGGTAGACAACCTCGCGGTGATCATCTGACAATTCGTCAAGCGCCTTCATTACGCGCTCATGCGCAATGATGTGCTTTGAGGGATCGGCTTGAACAGGTTCAGACTCAGCCACGGTCTCTATCCGCTTCTCTTTGCGCAATAGCGTCAACGCCTGATTGCGCGCGATTCCAAAGATCCACGTCGAAGCCTTCGAACGTCCCGCAAATCGATCTGCACTCTTCCAGACTGCAACCATGGTTTCTTGGGCGATCTCTTCAGCCAGATGTTTGTCGTGAAGAATGGTGAAGGCATACCTGTAGACGCGATCGGCAAACAGATCGTAAAGCTGCTGGAACGCAGCGCCATCCTTGTTGGCTACCTTGCTCAGCAGGTCTCGGATTTGAGACACTATCCTCTCCTTGCGCGATCGATCAGCAATCCTACTACTGCTTTCATTGTTTCCGACACATCTGCCGTTGTACTACGTCGTGTGAGAAGCGCCATTCACCTCCCTCACCCCGTATGTGCCGATTCCCATGCCAGCGGTTCAATGCGCCCATGGTCGCTGGCTATGGAAGCCAAGACGATCCAAGCCCGCTAGAAGCACGGCAGAAGCTGTATCGATAGCTGCTGAGCACCTTGCCCTGCGAGACAAGGCACTCATCATACCCAGATGAATCGGATGTCCGATTGTTGGGGCACTCACCCACGTTAGCGTCCAGACTGAATCTCAGAGCCACTTGCCGAGCTCTTCGTACGTCAGTTGGCCCGGATGTCCGGCGTACTGGATAAACCCCTCTCGGTCGATGATGAAGGTTCGAGGAATTCCGACGACTCCGAACTGCTCTTTGACTCCTCTTGCAGCGTCGAGCGATTCCCAGAGAACATTGCTCGTTGCGTACCCATTCTCGATGAGATAGTCGCGCGCGCGCTGCGCACTCTTGTCAAGGCTGACAACCAGCAGAACCACACCTTCTCCTTGATAGCGACTCACAACGTCATGCAGATGGGGGAAGGACTTGAGGCAGGGACTACACCAAGTCGCCCAGAAATCCATGACGACCACCTGCCCTCGGTAGTCAGAAAGGGTGATCCGCTCATCATCCAGGCTCTGCAGGCTGAAGTCAGGCGCTAGTCTTGGTTGTAGGTCTTCTCCCGAGAACAAGATCGTGGCCAGGAACACTCCCGCAAGTGCGATGGCAATCAATAGTCCGGCGTTTTTCATAATGTCCCCTCCCTCATGGGGTTGGGATCAGTGTATCACCGCAGGAATGGGAGCTCAAAAGACATCTGGAGTGGGTTCTTAGCCATATGACCATGATCAGATAGCGACTATTTGGCAGTCGCAGTAGACGGATTAGAGAACGCTCGTTCGACGAGTCGACCTTCTCCATGTTCCGCAAACTCTCGTAACACGTAGGTTTTGACCGCAAGATTGAGTTCCTCAACAAGAGGACGATCATTCGCTGCTGCAATTACAGCCAGACATTCAAGCATGGCCGTATCCAGCACATTTAGTTTGTCACTAGCAGCCACTGCCACTCCCCCTTGCTGTGAACCTCGCATACTAATACAGGAAGTTTTCCTCCTCAGTCAAGAGGCGTCTGTCCCTGGGGCATCTTCGGCTGAGGCGTCCGAAACCCCGCAATGGAACTGACGTCACACTTCTCATGTAATACACCTTACACTCGCGCAATCGTCCTACAGAAGCGACTTCTAGCATTCCGCCGGAAGTTCGTCACCTCAGCGCGCGTCCCCAAGACAAGTGGGACATTATTGCCCGAGTTGAGTCGGCCTTCTGTCTACTCCAGAACATGAGATGCCGCCGAGTATAATAGCCTGGCGATTGAAGGAGGTGGCATGATCCCATCGGTTTCCGCATTCGTACATTCAGTGAGTGCTGCATCAGCCGCACGCTTCGGATTCTCAGCGACTCAGGCCATACAAAGCGGCCCATTGAAGGTCGAAGCATTCATCCGGCAATGCGGCCACCGATTCACTCGCGTCGAGTACAGCGTCTATCAGAACCCCTGGTTTGAGCTGGAGGAAGCCCTGTCTGGCCAGGTGGAGTTCACGGGTGATGAGTTGTGCGGCTTGATGCTTCACAGACAGGGACGAACCACGTGGCTGCATGACCCAACACGCAACGTTGTCATCCACAAACTCGGATCGAGCATGGTTGAGCCCATCCCCGGGCTAGCCACTCTGGGCGAGCTCTCATTCCTCCACACCCTCGCCCAGGACTTCCTGCTCCGCGATTTCGGCGAGCGTGAAGTGGATGACCAGCCTGCACGCCGAATTGGCCTGAAGCCCAAACAGACATACTGTTCGCATCTTCTTTCGACAACTACCTTCCCGATTCGTCATGCGACGATTGACTTCCACACAGAAACGCTATTCCCGCTCTCCATCTCCTTCTTTCCTTCGCCTGCATCACCAGCTGCATCGATTGTTGGGCCCAACACATCCATCCGCGTGTCATACAAGGATGTTCGCGTCTTGACGAGCGCGGATTGCGAGCACGATTTTGTATCACCGCCTGATGCGCGCGTATTCGAAGAAGTGGAAGTCCGTCTGCAGGACCTTCCTGAGAGACTGCCATTTGCCGCGCGCCTGTCTGGACTGTCTGATCACGGCTTCTCTGTAAGTGAGAGCACTGTGATGCTAAGCATCGATGCCGACAACAAACGCGCATACGCCACAGCAGCGTTCTCGCCCTCGCAGCCTTCCGAGGACACCGACGCTGTCGAGACCCGCTTGACGGTCGCGTTTGGGAACTACGTGTCCTGCAATATGGCTCGACGCCGCGCGATTTTCTCAGAGCGCGGCGTGCCCGCAACTGACGAAACCTGCCCCGTGACGCTGCTCGATCGTAGCGCACTGTGGGAAGAGCGTTTCGCTGGGATCGACATCAAGTTTGCGCCTGTGGAAGCGTTCTTTGAGAAAGAAAGCGTCTTCTGGTTCCTCAGTGGGACTGGAATGGGCCTCGACTCGATCGAGACGATAGCTGCGGCCCTCTTCGAAGCGCAGGACGGGTGACGTATCGCATGCCTAGGCTGCCCTACAGATTCTTCTTGACACAGGCGCATTTCTTCACGACTCTGTGCACATCATGTCACTGTCTGTGAATCAAGAAATCGAGCGACTCCGAGCCGAGATTGAGCGTCACAACCATCTGTATTTCGTGATCAATCAGCCAGAGTTCTCTGACGCAGAGTACGATGCACTCTTTCAGAAGCTTCGAGATCTCGAGGCACAACATCCAGAGCTGGTGACAGTCGATTCCCCAACACAGCGTGTGGGGTCGCAGCCTTCGGCGGCATTCGCTTCGATCGAACATTCAGTGCCGATGCTGAGCTTCGGTAATGCCTTTGACGCATCTGATCTTCGCGATTTCGACCGCCGGGTGCGCACGCTCCTGAACACTGAAGACATTGTGTATGTTGCCGAGCCCAAACTTGACGGGCTTGCCGTCGAATTGGTCTATCGCAAGGGTCGGTTTGTGAGTGGGGCGACGCGCGGGGATGGGCGAATGGGAGAGGATGTTACTGCCAATCTGCGTACGCTTCGTAGTGTTCCCTTGCGCCTTCGAGATCCCGATGGCTTCACGCCCGAGCTGTTGGAGGTTCGTGGAGAGGTCTTCATCGAGAAGGAGTCGTTCGCAGAGCTCAATCGCGAGCGACGCGACGATGGGCTGGCCTCGTTTGCCAATCCACGCAATCTTGCAGCAGGCACACTGCGTCAACTCGACGCGCGCGTCACAGCGTCTCGCCCCTTGAGCATCTATTTCTACGATGTGGGGCTTATCGAGGGGATGACCATCGAGTCACAGCAGCATTTGTTGAACACCTTGCCTGAATTCGGTCTCCGAGTGAATCCTCTCTTCCGCGTCTGCGAGAGTATCGATGCCGTCATTGCCTTCTATGAGAAGGTCCAAGCTGAGCGACAGGCTCTCGCCTATGAAGCCGATGGGATCGTCGTCAAAGTCGATTCCTTCGCTGCAAGAGGCCTCCTTGGGACTGTGAGCCGAAGTCCACGCTGGGCCATCGCCGGTAAATTTCCTGCCTCACAGGGCATGACCAAGCTAAACGATATCATCGTGTCCGTCGGCAGAACTGGGGCCTTGACTCCCGTTGCCGTCTTGGAGCCTGTTCGGATCCACGGCGTCGAGATCTCAAGCGCCACGCTTCACAATGAGGATGAGATTTTGCGCAAGGATATTCGAATCGGAGACTCTGTCATCGTCGAGCGTGCTGGCGACGTCATTCCCAAGATTGTCCGCCCCATGCCCGAACTGCGAACCGGAGACGAACGCGCGTTCGTGATGCCAACGACCTGTCCGGCCTGTAGCTCTGAGGCCGTTCGTATGGAAGCTGAGTCTGCCTACCGATGTCTGAACACATCGTGTCCCGCACGGTTCAAGCAATCGGTCCTTCACTTCATCTCAAAGGGAGCACTCGACATCGAGGGCATGGGACCACAACTGATCACCCAGCTGGTGGATCGAGGCATTGTGAACTCGTTGGCCGACTTGTTCACACTCGATCGCGACACATTGATTGGCCTGGACAGATTCGGCCCAAAATCCGCTGACAACCTACTAGCCGCACTCGATAGTGCCAAGCACACGACCCTGGCACGCTTTCTCTTTTCGCTGGGTATTCCCGGCGTCGGAGCACATCTGGCAAAGGTACTAGCACAAGCCACTGAGGAAGGTTCCAAGCGGCTACAAGATCGTCTTGATGTAGTTCCAGACTTGCTAGCACACAAGAGTGCGGAAGGCTCGAAGCGTCTACGCGCCAGTCTCGATCTGTTGGCACAAACCAGTGAAGAGGAGATGGCCTCTATTCACGAGATTGGCCCGCTATCGGCGCATGCTATAGCCGCGTTCTTTGCAAGTGACCAAAACCGTCAAATGCTCCTAGATCTCCTTCGCGCCGGATTGGCTCTCGAACCCCCACGAGAAGGTCCATCACAAGACCGCGCGCGTACCGCACTGGCAGCGCGGCGATTCGTGTTTACCGGCTCCCTTTCTTCGATGACTCGCTCTGAAGCTGGAGAACGCGTAGAATCCCTGGGAGGCATCGTCGCTTCATCTGTCAGCAAAAACATCGACTACGTCGTTCTCGGCGACAACCCGGGTTCCAAAGCTGATAAGGCCAGAGAGCTTGGCGTTCCCCTGCTCTATGAATCAGAGTTTCTGGAGATGCTCGAATCCTATGAATAAGACAACCTTGCTTGACCTATCGTTTGACGAACTCCTAGTCGTGCTAGCAGAGCTTGAAGAACCAACTTTTCGAGCGACCCAGATTTGGCGTGCCGTATTCAAGGATCTCGCTTCTTCCTACGCCGAGATGACCACGTTGTCGAAAACACTGAGACAGCGACTCGATGAGGCTCTGCCTTGGCAGGGTGCGTCCATACTGAAGACCCTGCCCAGCAGTGATCATCAAACAACCAAATTGCTGCTCCAATTGCACGACAAGGAGACGATCGAAGCGGTCGTCATGCGCTACGCGAAGAGGAACACGGTGTGTATCTCTACTCAAGTCGGATGCGCGATGGCCTGCAAATTCTGTGCTACAGGCCAGGCAGGATTCACACGAGATCTGACAACCGGAGAGATCGTTGATCAAGCGCTAGTCGGGGCACGGCTGCTCCAAGATGAATCCGAGCATCTCTCCAACGTCGTATTCATGGGCATGGGCGAGCCGATGGCCAACTACGAAGCAACCTTGAAGGCCATACGCATTCTCAACGATTCGCGCGGCTTCTCGCTTGGGGCGAGATCCTTCACCGTCTCCACCGTGGGTATCGTCCCAGGGATTCGATGGCTATCAGACGAGAAACTGCAGGTCAATCTTGCCGTGTCACTTCACACAGCAGATGAGGCATTACGCAGTCAACTCGTTCCCATGAATCACCGCTATTCCGTAGCTGAAATCGTCCGTGCATGTCGTGCCTATGTTAGGGCCACACATCGCCGCGTCACATTCGAGATTGCGCTGATCGCTGGCGTCAATGATTCAGATAGTCATGCCAAGCAGGTCGCAGAAGCACTTCACGGCGTGCTGTGCCATATCAACATCATTCCCTTCAATCCCATTGCCGGATCAGACTGGCGCCCCAGCCCCAGCGATCGAGTACAGGCGTTCGCACATGTGATCGAGTCTGTGGGATATCCAGTGACCACTCGCCACAGCCGCGGGACAGAGATTCAGGCTGGATGTGGCCAGTTGAGAGCCGCGGCCCCTTCTTCGAAGGCGGACCCTGCCTCGAAAACTAAGGACTAGTTCTTGACCAACCCTCGGTAGAAGTCCAGTGCATGCCTTCCCCATCGCGAGGTGACGCTGTCCATCCCCTCTTTCACCAGTTGCCTCACCCGCTCGCGAGAGATGTCCATGATGCGCCCCACCTCAGCCAGATTGTAGGGACAGCCATCTTCAATCCCGTAATGCAGACGAATGGCAAGTGCCTGTCTCGCAGGCAGCGTCCCCAGAACAGACTCCAGCTCATCGCGGAACAGCAAACGGAGTGCCTCTTGCTCAGGAGAAAGCCCCGTCTGATCGATCATCTGCTCCTCGAGCGTTTCATCGGACTCGATGGCCACGCCGCGATCCAGAGATACCATCTCGCTAACCTGGGCCTCGATCTGGCGAAGTCGATCCGCAGACATGCCAACGGCATCTGCAATGTCCTTGTCTGCCACGATGCCATCCTCTGCCAAGGCGCGCATCTGCGACATTCGGCGTAGCGCCCGGAAAAGGTAGTCAGGGATTCTGATTGTGCGAGACGAAGTATTGATTGCAAGCAGGATCGCGCGACGAATCCACCACACAGCATAGGTCGTGAGTCGGAATCCGCGCTCTGGATCGAATCGATCCACTGCTTGGATCAGCCCAACACTGCCTTCCTGGATCAGATCCATCAAGGACAGGCCAACATCGGTGTACTCCTGGGCTATCTTCGCTACCAACCTCAGATTGCTGACAATCAGACGTTCGCGAGCATGGTCGTCTCCAGCGCGCATACTGCGAGCCAGCAATTTCTCCTCTTCGGGGCTCAACAGGGGGAATCGCCCGATCTCTTTGAAGTAGATGTCCAAGATCGAGGGCGTCTGATCGGCTGCTTTCTTCATCTCTTCAGAAGTCGAATTCATCTTCCCCCCTACGCAACCCTACGAGAGGCCGTCAGCAAACTCCATGGATTCTGGAACATCTCCAGAGTGTACCTCAAGGACATCAAGATCAATAACCTGTGTCTGCACGCCCAAACGCCCAGAGAGACTTGGATTGGTTCGATTCTCGTCGCCCGAAATGAGCTCCTTGATGTAGAGGCCACCATCTCCGAGCACGATGATATCTGCATGGGTCTCATCAATCAGCCGTCCTGTCGCCTCATGAAGCGTCCGGTTGCGCACAAGGTCGGCGCGACGGTGCGACACGCGCCGCGGTGTTCGCTGCAGGATATCTCCTGGGAGCAGATCCAGCGCGTGTTGCAGTTGACTTGAATCGACAGGCTCGGCGAATTGAACAAATGCTTGATAGGTCTTGGTCGCTCGCAACTCCTTGACCCAAGCCACGGCACGGTGCTCGACGAGTCGAAGCGGGGAGACAGTCACACGGCCTGCTGCGGACTCATTCACATCTACATGCGCATTCGACACATCCACGGAGCGCCTCTTGGGATGATGTAGTTCCAGAACGAAAGGTCGCCCGCGGCCTAACATGCGGGCATCGATGTCTTCGCGCCCTGCGCCATGCAGACAAGCCGAAGAAGCATCTGCCAAGTCGATCAACGAACCAGAGATGATCTCTTCCACGGAATCTGGATACTGCTTCCCTGAGTATCCACATGCGTCGCACCCGCGGCCGCGACACTGACGGCAGGGCCATTTAGTCTGGGGGATTCCTCGCTCCAGTTTGCAGTACCGGCCATAAACATACAGGGACAACACGTGCAGCGTCAGCTCATTGGCGTTGAGATCGACGACAAAGGATACCTGAGGGGATGTGAACTTCACTGTGGCTGCATGCCCAAGACGTTTCTCGAAAGCAATCCCCGCCATCCGATTGAACGAATGTTTCAGAGGCTCACAATGCTTCGATGGGAATCGCTCGGAATAGAACGCTTCCATCTGCTCCAATCGCGGCGTCAACTTGACACCGAACAGGTACGAGGAGAACTCGAACTCCTTGACATGATCTACGGCCTGGCGCACCCACTCGTCAATCCGATCGAAGAGATTGCCACACACCCAGCACGTGCCCGGCTTGCTGTGAATATCGTCTGCTTCAAACAGCGATCGTATCTGCGCGCCCCGGGCCGCGTTGGTCAGCCCTC
>SPBW01000006.1 GCA_004525685.1 Candidatus Atribacteria bacterium | reverse complement strand
TGTTCCCCGTTGCGCTCGTAGCCTTGTCGGCACACGGATTCTTCAACGCCTTCCACAATGGCTCTCTCTCCGCGCTGATCCAATCGGTTGTCCCTAAGCACATGCTTGGACGTGTCGGCACGCTCATGGAGAGCATGCTGCAGAGTATCTATCCCATCAGCCTGGCGGTGGTTGGCCCGGTCGTCGCGATCATCGGATTGCGTACGTGGTATGTTGTGGGGGCCCTGGTGATGGTCTGCGTGCAGCTTGGCGCGCTGTTCGTTCCGTCGCTTCGGAATCTTGAGGCCCACATGGCGAGTGACCCTGACCAGGCCCCAGAGACAATCCCCGCAGACTGAGGGCTTGCCCGCGTGCTCGTCCGCGTGTTGCCAAGTACTCCGTGCCAACAGAACACCCATCGACTAGACTTCCCTGCGTATTCAAGCAATCGAAGGAGGGCCTATGCAGTTTCTTGTTCTTGGCTACGACGGAAGTGACGAGAAGGCGTTCGAACGTCGCATGGCCGTTCGCGAGCAACATTTGGCTGGCAGCCAACGAATGTATGCTGCGGGCAGATGGCAGGACTCGGGCGCGCTGCTTGACGACGCTGGCACGATGATTGGGTCGTTTATCGTGTGCGACTACCCATCGCGTGAAGAGCTTGAGATCCAATGGCTCAACCAGGAGCCCTATGTCACAGGCAAGGTATGGGAGAGGATTCAGATCCATCCCATTCAGCTCTCACCTCGCGCCTGCTCAGTACGCAATGGCTCCGTGGAGACTCAAGAATCCTAGCTCACTCGTGCAATGGATTGTTGCGCCCGCACGCAGGCTGACTGAATCATGAGCGCACTGGCCCTTATCCCCTCTTTCCTCTGCATGCCAAACCTCGTATTGTTTGCCCCTATCAACCGAGCCGAAGGGACCGCTCCATGACAACGCCATCATCGCAAAAGACCGTTCGTCGCAACGCTTGGGCATTCATTGGTGAGTCGGCCTGGTTCGGGCTCGGTCTTGTCTTTGCCAGCACAACAACTGTCCTTCCCGAGTTCGTGCGCCAACTGACGGGAAGCGCTGTGCTCATCGGATTGATCATCAGTCTGACTGAGGGCGCTTGGCGCGCGCCGCAGCTGTTGTTTGCCAACTGGCTGGCCAACAAGCCGCGTAAGAAGATCTACCTCACCCGTGCTGGATTGATCGGCCGTCCTGCGTATCTTCTGATGGCGCTGGCCTTGTTCCTCGGCGTTGCCGGAAGACCGGCCATGGCTGTCGCGCTGTTCTTCGTATTGCACACCTTTATGTACTTCGCCCTGTCTGTGGACACGCTTGTCTGGTGGGACGTTCTGGCCAAGGCAATCCCCGCCAATCGTCGGGGCAGAATCCTCGGCTACAGCACGGCGCTGCGTGGCGTCATCTCGATTGGTGTTGGTCTGCTGATTGCCTACTTATTGGGGGACTCAGGCCCCGGTTTTCCAACGGCCTACACGATCTGTTTCGCTGCCGGCGGCGCATGCTTCATGCTGTCGCTCGGGTCGTGGATGTTCGTTGTCGAACCATCAGAACCCGTCGTTGAGAAGAGACCTACGTGGTCAGAATATGGCAAGGAGATTCGAACCATTCTTCGAACCAGTTCGGCCTTCCGCCGATTGCTGACTGTGCGGTTGCTGGCTGGATTCAATGGTCTAGCCTTGGGTTTCTTTGGCTTGTTCGCCATCGACAGGCTGGGCTTCGCGCCCGCATCTCTCGGGTTGTTCGCGATGGTCCAGACAGTCAGCGGCATTCTTGCTGGATTGTGGTTTGCACGCATAAGCGAGCGAAGCGGCAATCATCGTATTGTCCAGGTTGCGACACTCATTAGCCTGACAGGGCCACTCGTGGCGCTCATCTTCCTCATCGCCCCAGATTTGTTGTGGACACCGTTGTATAGCTGGACGTTCGTGTCGATCGGTGTATTCCAGACCGCTCAGTTTGTCGGCTTTGCCAGCTTGAACGTCGATCTAGCACCTCCTGGGCAACGAGCCACTTACGTTGGATTGTTCAACACATTGAGCAGCCTGGTCATCATTTGGCCGGCCCTCGGAGGGTGGGTTCTACAGCAAACCTCGTATGAAGTGCTGTTCGCGCTGACGACCGGGTGGTTGGTGATCGCCCACATAGCCAGTTGGTTCCTGCCTTCGATATCAGCGCTTCCAGAAATCGACAAGCGAGGCAAGCCCCCGCTTCTGTAGCCGTCTGCTCGCCGCAGCATACGCACGTCCATCTTGCTGCCACGTTGGGGCAGCGGCTGGATGCAAACCTCGCGCCTGTGAAGAGGCTCATCCTCAAGGACATGCTATGCGGATCCCTCCTATAGAACTGCGAAATCCTGGCCAGGAATACTGGGGGCATTGTAGTTCGCTCGAATGTGTTGTAGACTGCTCATACCCGAACTGGCAAACTTGGCGAAAGCCAAGGACGCAAAATTACGGGCCTAACGGAGAGATCCTATGGTCGCCGGATTGCCGAACGTACTTGAGCACGTGTGCCTTGAGCACCGTCATGTTCTTCAATCCATGCAATTTTGGATCTTCCCCCAGGCAAGAGAAGCATTCCGCCAGTTCTTGCGTTAAGACAAGAAGCACTCTGCGGTTTCGGTGATCGGACGGTTGTACCAGTAGCTTGGTCATCTCTCCGGGTGGAGCGAACGAATCGACGACACCGAAGCAATGCAGCCTCCACGTAGAGATGGGGGGGAATAGCCTCCGCCCCCCCTTCTACGTTTTGTTATTCCCATCACTAAGCAACCATGATGGGCTCCCTCCAAATGCACCTGGGGCCGGGAGATGAGGGCACGGCCTTCGTCGCGATCCACGACACTCTACTGCTCGTTCGCCGTAAGATAGGAGCACGTTTGCTAGAGAGGTGAGAGATGACATCCCAGGAACAGATTATGGGCACCCGCCCACTCAGCGGATGGAGAGACAAGATTCTGCCGCTTCGAGCGCAATGGATTGAGCGAGATCGGTTGCTTGAAGAACGGTTCAATACGTTGCTCCCAGGGCTCATGCGGCGCGAAGGCATCGATCTCTGGATCGTCATCGGCAGTGAGTACAACGAGGATCCCGTCTTTGATTCCCTCACACCCGCAGCGACGTTGAATGCCTCCCGCCGCATGGTTCTGCTGTTCCATTTGAGCGAAGGGGGATTCGTTGAGTGCTCGGCCCTCAGCAAGCGGCCACTCGGGCATCTCTACACGATGCAGGAGCAGCAGCCTGACGAGTCGCTGGAGGATGCGCTCCGCCGCGTCGTCACCGAAAAGGATCCCCAGACCCTCGGCGTCAATACATCGGCAACGTTCCCTCTTGCTGATGGGCTGTCTCATACGGCGCATGCCTGGCTGCTGGATGCTCTGGGATCGGATTTGGCCGCGCGAACGCGAAGTGCCGAAGGATTGGCTGTGGGATGGTTGGAAACGCGGTCTGCCTCAGAACTGGCGATCTACCCAAGTGTGGTCGATCTCAGCCGCGCGTTTATTCAAACAGCCTTCTCACCGCTAGTCATCACGCCCGGCATCACGACCACGGATGATGTCGTCTGGTGGATGCGCCAGCAGGTGCATGATTTCGGGCTCAAGCCAGCGTTTTCGTTCACCGTCACCTTGGATGCGCAGGATCAGGCGTTCGATATTCAGGGCCGCACCAATCCACGCAACCGCATTCTGCCAGGCGATGTCCTGCGCTGCGATTTCGGCATCACCTACTTGGGGTTGACCACGGATCAGCAGGAGAGCGTCTGTATGCTCAAGCCCGGAGAGATCGCTGCACCTGAGGGCTTGCAGGCCGCCATGCTCACAGCCAACCGAGCGCAAGACATTGTGTTTGAGCAGGCCAAGCTGGGCAGAACAGGCAACGACATTCTTCGTGCCTCCCGAGAACAGGCTGCAGACGAGGGCATCGATGCCTGTTTCTTCTGCCATCCCATTGGCTCCCACGTACATGGCGCGGGCACGTCGATCGGTCGTTGGGATTGCCAAGATGGATTGCCGGGAATCGGCGATTACGAAATCCGCAACAACACCTGCTATGCCATCGAACTCTACATCAAACAAGCGATTCCCGAATGGAACGATCGCCATTTCACGATGCTGCTAGAGCAGGACGCCGTATTCGCGGACGGCGCATTCCGCTGGCTCTCCGGACATCAGACTCGCTTCCTGACGATGTAGGTGATGTCAAGCTCAGCAGACGGCGTCTCCGTCCGCGATTCCTTGTCATCTGAGTTAGGCCGATGATCCCGGCTGCGCACGATCAGCGTTCCCGAAGAGTGCTTCACCTAGTAGGTTGTCGCTCCCCATACAGGATCGCTGTACCCGCTTCCGCCACACAGATTGCGTGCTGCAACTCGATACCAGAATGTCTTCCCGGGCTCCAATCCAACGTCAATGAAGTGAAGCTCCTCTGCTACCGCAATCCTGGTATAGGGTCCATCGGGTGAAGTCGCGCGGAAGACCCAGTAGCAATCTGCTTCATGTCCAGAAGCCCAATCGAGACGGATTGCGTCCGCGTACGTGCTATCAGACGCAATGACCCCCGATGGAGGCCCCGGCTTGCCTCCGCAAACGCCATGGACAACTGCCGAGAGAGGCCCAGCCTCGCCGCCTGAGACAGACTGGATTCGATACCAGTAATCTTGGCAATGCTCGGCAGATGTGTCACTCCAAGTCGAGTTCGCTGTCGTACAGATAACCTCGTAGGGGCCTTCATACGAATCGGCTCGATAGACGTGGTATTCGCCAACGCCTGATACGGCCCTCCAGGAGAGGTTTACTTGATTCGCAGGCTCGACAAGGGACGCCGTGATCCATTCCGGCGGCTTGGGTCGGCCTTCTGGGGGCATGATGAACATCGCAGTTCCTCTGTCTGATGGGTTCCCAACTGCGGATGCCCCGCATCCATTGTAGGGAACTGCGCAATAGTTGTACTCGATCCCCGGGACAACATCTAGATCAAGGAAGCTTGTTTCGGATCCTCGGTAGAGAAGATACACCTTGGCTGCGCTTTGGTAGGCCGTCTTGACCGGCTCACTGCGCCACAGGTTGTACACCGTCGCGTTCTCAGCAGGCGCCCACTCGATCTTCACACCGCCAGCCGACGTCGTCCCATCCCCTGCCCTGATCCACTCAACGATCTCTGGAACCTCTCCAACGAATCCGCGACTGATCTGTGATTCCAGTCCCACTCCGCTCTCGGAGTTCACGCGAATCGAATACCTGTACTGAAGACACGTCTCTACATCCCAATCCGAGAAGGTTGTTCCTTCAGCGATGCCGATCGAGTCAAACGCTTGTGCCCCCGCAGCCGCTCGCAGCACTTCGTAGCTGCTGGCTCCCGCCAGATCCTGCCACTCAACAACGACACGATCCGCGTACGATCCCATGGTCGCGATCGCTTCGGGCACGGGCAGCGCGGCCAGTGGCAGCCCTAGCGAGACTCCTGCCCCTTCGACTGCCCCAACTGCTGCCACCCCGGACAGCGCTGCCGACTCCCATAGAAGCGCGACGATCGATACCGAATCCGTAGTCGCCAGGGTGACATACTCTGCTCTCGTGTGAAAAGCGGCGTCAGCACACTGCAGGAGATCGGCTCGCACAATCTGAGCAATAGACTTAAGCGAATGCACAGGCAATCCGTACGGCCAGGGAGCCTCCGCGACGTACTCCTCCTCCTCAGGAGGCATCAGAATATCCACGCTCAGGCCGACGAGTTGGACATCGTCTTCAGGCAGAGTCGTCAAATCATTAGAGATCGCCTCAACGGCGAATGGCTCCTTGATCAGATGATCAAGCAGCGTTTGAGAAACGGGAAGCCATCCCCGCGTTCTGATCTTGCTTCCCAATTCCGCTTCTTCCACGACGTTCTCGGTCCACACAAGGAGACTCTCCTCTGCCTCGGCTCCGCTTCGATCGCCTTCGGAGTCACTGCGGAGGATAGTGACATGCGCCTCTCCGTCACGTATCCCAACGACAAACGGCAGCATCGCAACCTGGGGGATATTCTGAATTGCGCAGCGCGCAACAAGCGCATGTGCAAAAGCGATGTACGCTGTGGTCGTTTCCCAGATTGCGTGCCCACTACGGTTGAGATTCCATCCAGGCTCAAGCTCACACCAGGTAGAGAGTTGTTCGCAATACGCTTTCAGCGCCTCGCTCGACCAAACTGTGCGTGCCACATAGCTGTATGACTCCATCAACTCATCCAGATCTGGCGCCGTTGATCGCTCCAACTCAACGATGATCGTCCTCTCCCCTTCCAAATTCGGCGAGATTAAGGAAGCAAGCTCTGGAGATACCACGTCACGCCAATCCGTAGCAGCCCCACTTACTGCAAGAGGAGGAACCATCGCAACAACAAGGATCGTGAAGTATGCCCATACCCAGCATCGTATCGTTTGCACTTTGCCCTCCTTCGAGTTAATCAATATGCTCTCTCATGGCGAGATGAACTCCTGAAAGGCCGTGTTTATCGATCATACATACGATAACGGATAGAAACAACTACTAACGGATATATCAATTACCCTTGGAGAGATCTTCTCAGGATCCTGAACAGATTGTGAAGCTTCCTCTCGTCTAGGAGGTCAGATCGCTATGGAAGGTGCGCTCCCATCCATTGCGCGAAGCCGTCCTCGTAATCTCTAGGAACTGAGGCCGAATCTGTCCTCGAACGCTTCCGGAAACGAGAGGCCTTTGTTGATGTCGAGAAAGATTCCCTTGGCAACTTTCAGGCTCGTGCCGTGGCCCGCTTCACCGGCAAGAGTAGCGCGCTGCCAACTCAAACATGGGATAGAGCACGTCATCGTAGAACGACGTGCTCGTCGGAGAGCAATCCGAGCGCGAGCAAACCCGCGCATGCTTGTTCAGTAGCAGCCTTGGCGTACCGGGCATGTTCCACATCGCACCGCCCCCAACACTCCAGAGATGCTGGCCTCGACTACTGCCGTTGCTGATCATCCGGAATGCCGTCGCTATCCAAGTCAGGCACCGCAGCAAGGCCTCCTAGAGAGGTCTCTTTGTAGCGACTGCGCATGTCGAGGCCGGTTTGATGCATGACTTCTAGTGTGGCATCAAACCCCACGCGAGCGCGCCCGCCTGAGATCATCGCCATGTTGGCGGCATTCAGTGCCGAAGCAGCGCCAACGGCATTTCGCTCAATGCATGGAATCTGAACGAGCCCGGCAACGGGATCACATGTCAGTCCGAGGAAGTGTTCCAGCGCCGTCTCTGCTGCTCGGTTGACTTGATCGAACACAGAACCTCCCAGCAAATAGCAGACCGCAGCTGCAGCCATCGCGCTGGCCACGCCGATTTCGCCCTGGCAGCCAACGAGCGCGCCAGCAATCGATGCCTTGGCAATCGCCAGTTCGCCAATGACGCTGGCAACGAGAAGCGCTTCGCCAATCCGATCATCAGAGAGCTTCATCGACTCCTGCATCACTCGAAGACAGGAGGGAAGGACTCCTGCTGATCCACATGTGGGAGCTGTGACCACGGCACCGCCTGCTGCATTCTCTTCAGCCACTGCGATGGCATAGATGGATGCGCGCGTACTGTCAGCAGAGATAACACCGGGTGTGCCGTGCTGCAGTGTGAATCGTCTCATCATGTCGGCGGCACGGCGCTCGACCCGCAACACTCCGGGGAGATATCCTTCGCTTGAGAGCCCTCGTTCGATCGCTAAGGACATCAGTCTCCAGACAACACATAGGTGGTCAAGAACAGCATCGCGAGCGTGTCCGTGAACAGAGGCCTCCATAAGAAACGCGTAGTCGACGAGCGTCTCCTCGCGCTGCTGACACGCTTGGATGATGTCGTGAGCAGATACTTTGTGGGCGCTCGTCGAGCCACTCAGTCGGCCAAGATCCGAGGACTCCACGACGGCACCCCCGCCAATCGAGCAGTAGGTGACAGACAGAAGAACGTGCTTCTGCCAATCTAGAAGCGTGAATCGAAGCGTGTTGGGATGCGGCGCAGGCGGCGTCTTCGTGTCAAAGACAATGTCGTGCTCAGGCTGAAAAGCAACGCCTCCTGCTGACAAGAGAAGCTCTCCCGCTCTTGCTGTTTCAGTGTACAGCTCAACCATGGACCGATTCTCGAGGTCTTCGGGACCATAGCCGCAGAGTCCGGCCACAATGGCTTGATCTGTCAGATGGCCTTTGCCTGTATAGGCAAGGCTACCGTAGAGCGTGATCGTGATGCGTTCTCCGGGATGGATGTCTGATTGTTCTTCCAAGCGCCTGCGAAACAGGAGTCCTGCCCTCATCGGCCCAAGCGTGTGCGATGAACTTGGGCCGACAGCAGGCTTCAAGGTGTCAAACAAGCTCGGCAGTGTCCTGGGAACAGCACTTCTGTTTTCGCGCTCCATTACGCACTCCTGTTGCTAGATCAACGGGTAGTTCTTGGGCCAAACAGCATTCCTGTCACAGGCTATGAATCAACCATGCCATGATAGCCAAAGTCACGCACGTAGTACCGGGGCTGTTGTCAACGCTGACAGCGTGCTCAAGGCCAAAGGAAAACTCAAGTGACACGATGGTCCTATCCGCAAGCACCATGTCGAGTCGCTCGTGTCATGCGAAAGTCGGCGGCGCCTGGGCGCGGGAGCCTTCCTGCTCGTGATTGGCCCGCTTGGCTTTGTACATTTCCTCGTCTGCATCATTGAGGATGCGGTCAATCGTCCGAGGATCTTGCGGATCCCAGTGGGCACATCCGATGGACAGGGTCACTGGGAAATCGACCAGGCCGACGAAACGTCCGCTGGCGGCCATTGCCGCGACAAGACGATCGCGCGCGATCTCTGTCTCGCCATTGGTTTCAGGGAGAATGATAAGAAACTCATCGCCGCCATAGCGCACGACGATATCCGATTCTCTCAGTGTCTCCACCAATTCGTGGGAAATGGCAACCAGGACGTCGTCGCCTATGGTGTGCCCGTACTGATCGTTGATCTGCTTGAATCGATTAACGTCGATCATCAAGAATCCGATCGGATGGTTGTAGCGCTTGGCTCGCTGGAATTCGCGCTCCAAGAGGCCGACAAGGTAATGGCGATTGAACGTGCCTGTCAAGGCATCTGTGTGGGCCATACGCGCAAGTTTCGCTTCGGACTCCTTGCGCTCTGAGATATCGCGAACGATGACCGTGTAGAACACGCCGGAGATCGTCTCCCAGTTTGATATCGATAGCTCAATGGGGACGCTTGTTCCATCCCGTCTCAGTCCGAGTGATTCAATGCCTCGATCCATGCGCGCTTCGCCGTGGACTTCGAAGAAGCTCATCGGCGGGTCGTTCTTCTCATGGCAGGTTGCATCAAGCAGCATGGTAAAGGGGCGTCCGAGCACGTCAGTTTCGTCATATCCGAAGATATCCCCCGCGCCATGATTCCAGAAGATCATCCGCCCGCGACTGTCCATCGAGATGATGGCATCAACTGCCGTTTGCGCAACAGCGCGGAATCGTGCCTCGCTTTCGCGCAGAGCCTCTTCAGCCCGCTGCCGTTCTTCCACGATCCGATATTGTTTGAGGATTCGCTCAATCACAGGCGGGAGAAGGTCGAGAAATCCTCCGGCCGCGTCCTTAACGACGTAGTCGCTCGCGCCAAGCTTCATCGCCTCAACGGCTGTCTCTTCGCTTCCCGTCCCTGTGAGCATGATGGTCGGAGGGAGTTCGCCTGTTTGGCTTAGAATCTCCAGGACCTGCAATCCGCTGTAGATCGGCATGTTCTGATCGACAATCAGAACGCCGTAGTCGCCAGCTTGATATTGCTCCACACCCTGTTCGCCATCTTCGGCGATGTCTACGAAGTATCCCGCGCGCTTCAACCGCTTCTGAACAAGGCGCGCCAATCCCGGGTCATCTTCCATGTAGAGGATGCGAATCGATCCGAGGTCCGTCATGCAATTACCCTCCGTTTGGCACTGTGACGATTGACATGAAGAGCCCAAGCTGCTGGATGGCGGCGGCGAAGCTCTCATACTCAACCGGCTTTGTGATGTAGACGCTACATCCCAACTCGTAACATCGCGTCACTTCCCGAGCATCGTCTGTTGTCGTCAGGATCACAACCGGCACCTTGTGGGTCCGTGGGTCGGCCTTCATTCTCTCAAGCACTTGATAACCGTCCAGCACCGGCATGTTGAGATCAAGAAGCACCAACAGCGGCGAAGGCCTTTCTTGCCCCACAAAGTCCCCTTCTGAGAAGAGGAAATCTAGGGCTACGCGTCCATTCTCGACGCGCGTGATTCTGTTGGAGATGCCCGCTCGTTTGAGGTTCTTCGCGATCAGTCGTGCGTGTCCATCATCGTCTTCCACGATCAAGATGCTGACTTCGTTTTGGTTTTCCATGGCTATTCCTTTCCCTTAGTGATCGGCAATCGTGAAGAAGAACGTCGTGCCGACGCCTGGTTCTGACTCGAACCAGATTTGTCCTCCGTGCTGTCTTACCATCGTGCGAACGTAGGAGAGTCCCATTCCTTCGCCCTTGACGTCTTGTCTCCCTGCACGCCGGAATGGGGCGAATACCTTCTCGTCGTCATCCTTTGAGATTCCCCTGCCATTGTCCTTGATCCAGAACTTCGTCCCCAAGGGCGTCTTTTGTGCACCGATTTCGATTCTGCCCGGGCGCTGCGGGTCAAGGTAATTAACGGCATTGGTGAGCAGATTGCCGATGATCTGCTCCATCGCCGTCGGATCGGCGACGACGGGAGGTAGGTCGTTGACAATCAGTTCGACCTGTCTTGCCTCCATCTGATGGGCCAGACTCTGGCGACACGTCTCCACAAACTCAGCAACCTGAACAGGTGCTGGCGCCAATTCGCGCCGCCCAATTCGCGATAGCCGAAGAACGGAGTTGATGAACCCATCCATCCTCGTCACAGATGTCTCGATGAAGCCGAGGGCTTCAGGGATATCCTCCTCAAGGACCAGAGAAAGATCGTTGCGCTGCGCTTCATCCATCCCCTCAAGAAGCTTCTGTAGATGTGGCGAGAGCGTCTCCATCGATTCTTTCAGCTCTGCAGAGAAGCCTTTCAGATTAACCAGAGGTGCGCGTAGATCGTGAGAGACGATATAGGCAAACGTCTTGACCTCTTCGTTGGCGACTTCGATCTCCGCCAAGTAGCGCTTGACCTCTTCTTCAGCCAGTTTCCGAGCCGTAATGTCACGGTCGATGCCCACGAGCCCGATGACCTGCCCCTGCGAGTCAACCAGTGGAAGCTTGGTGACCAACAGCCAGACCAAGTCGCCCGTCTCTTGATGGATGACACTCTCCTCTTTGTTGAGGACCGGGTCGCCGGAGACAACAATGGCTTTCTCTTCTGCCAAGAACTCCGCTGCCATCTCTTTCGGTAGGATGTCGCCGATCGTCCTGCCAAGCATTGCCTCTTCATTCGCAGAGCCGAAGAATGAAGCGATCGAGGCGTTGGCTACGACAAAGCGCCCGTCAAGGTCCTTGGCGTAGATGAAATCGGGAATGTTGTTGATGATCGTGCGTAAGAGCGTCCGCTCGGATTCCAATCTCTGTTCGGCTCTTGTTCGCTCGTCCAGTTCTCGCTGTGCAGACTGGAACAGAAGCGCCTTCTCAAAAGAAGTCGCTACCTGGTCGGCAATCGTCTCCAGTAGAAGGACTTGATCGTCCGTGTAGGCATAAGATCGGTACGATTGCACATTGATCACACCAATCACGCACCCTTCAATCAAGAGAGGGATCCCAAGCCACGAGACAGGGTCCTTCTCCGACCCGTAACTGATCGCGGTCCCTCTCGCGCGCGCGTACTCATCAGGCGTTCGTGTGTGTAATGTCTTCTTTGTCCGGATGACGGTCGAGGTCAGGCCCTTTCCATATTCAATCGGATCAATCTCAACACGCGTCCCTTCATCGGTCATGAACGGGAACGCAATCGTCGCTGCCTGCTCATCGTACAGCGCGACGTAGAAGGTGTCGGCCTCAAAGACAGGGGCAATCTCGCGATGGACCTTTTCCGCCAGCTTCTCTAGGTCCTGCTCGCGGCTCACGGCACGTCCGATCCGGTTCACAATGCTGAGGCGCACTGCGGCATCACGCACGGACTTGAAATACTCCGTGTTGGAGATGGCAAAGCCAATCTGATCAGCAATGGTCTCAAACAAACGGACCGTCTCAGGCCCGTAGGCATGGGGGCGATCGATCATGATGCAGAGAGCACCTAACACGCGATCTCCCACGATGAGAGGAACTCCGAGCCAACTTGCTGGCATCTTCGTTTCCCCACTCATCATGTGTGGCAGGGGCAAGTTGTTCTCTTCCTCCGCGTAGTCGCGGATGTGCAGCGTCTTGCGTTCGCCGATGACCACCCCCGTCAGCCCTCCGAATGGCTTCCTCTCTGGGACGAAGCGAACGCCGTTCATCATGCCAAAGACGATGTGGAGTTCGTTTTGCACTGCTTCATGGAGAACGACAAGAAACTCATCGTGATCAAATACAGAGGTGATCTCACGATATAGCGCGGCAAAGAGATCCTTTTGATCGAGCTGCGAGCTGACGGCCTTGCTCACACGATTGAGAAGAGCGAGCCGCTCGGCCTGCCCTCGTGTTTCCTCGAACAGCCGCGCATTGTCGATGGCAATCGCCAACTGATCGGCGACCGTCGTCAGGAGCAGTTCGTCATCTTTACCGTAGGCATTCGGGGACCGTGCCATGAGCACAAGCACCCCCGTGACCTGATCTCGGATTCTAAGAGGAACGCCAAGCCACGAACCTTTCAGTTCTCGTTTCCCAACGATGATCGGTTGGGGGAGAGACGTCCCCATGTTCCCGACGTCGGGGACATAGAGCGACCGCTCTTCCCGAACCACGGCACCGCTGAAGCCGCCAACTGAGAACTCAACGTCTTCCATTCGCTCGTTGTTGATCGTTCCAAACAACAGCTTGATTGTGTCGTTTGAGCGGGAGTAGCGAAGCACCATGTACGCGTCGTGCGTGAAGAATGGAGCAATCGCCGCGTAGACAGCGTGCAGCAGATCGTCTAGCCCGAGCGCTGCGCTTGTTACACGAGCGATCTGCGAGACGGCATCCAACCGCTTCTCAAGATGCCTTCGCTCGTCGCCCACGGATCACACCCCCAAGGATCTTTCCACCCATCTTGCATCCTACCTCCTCCACCGGGAATCGACAATGGGCATAAAGCTCCCTGGAGGAGGACAAGCTGCCTCAGATAACCTCGTCTTATTGCGTCTCTACGCTGACAAGAGATTAGAACCTCTCTCTCCCAGAATCTGCCTACTTCTGCTCGCCCACAATCAACGCGCGAACGTCTCATGCGGGAGCCCAAGCGCCGTCAGCCATGTTGGAGAGAATGACGAGGTTGATGTCCTGGTTAAAGAAACATCGCATGCCGGCGCTGACGCCCGCGTTGTAGCCTTGCTTCTCGCAACAAACAACATGCCCATCAGGCTCGACATAGAACCACATTCCTGGGATCGTCGTGCATTATCCAGCCTTATCGATCCTGGTAGCGGATGTGCGGTGTGAAGAACTGCGTGGTTGTCTGCAAAGACTGAAGGATGCCACTCTTGACCGCGCGCAAGAAACGATCGATGTCGGCAGCAGTCACATGAGCTCCGATGTCGGGTGATCCGATCGGCGGGAAACAGTAGAGGTTCTTCTACCCGGCAATCGCGTCTCGCCTCAGCAAGCGGAGTATCCGAGAGATTCCTTGGGCCCAGAACCCTTCGAGTATGGCAAGTGACCCAATGGATACGTCCATGAGACTGCGTGTCGAACTCGCCCTATCCGTTACACGTACGGCATCAGAGCAACGACACGGCCTGCGGACGCATGACCCCTCTGAAGATGTGACGACAGGACCAGTCGGGGCTTAGATTCTGCTGATGCCCGGGCTATCTACGATACGTCACCCGGCTAGGCAGCCTTACCTGTTGCATAATACCCAAGAGAAGGCTACAACCCAGATATCATCCGTATTCCCACGCGCAATTGGGAGCTCAAGAGGAATCGAATGCGTCGACCATCGTTCTTTGGCCTACGTTCTCTTCTGGCCTGCCTACGTCTTCCCGGCAAGGTTCGCCGCACCCAATCATCCGAGAACCCTGATCTCAAGGTCTACTCATGACGGAAAGACGTGTGGACAGCGTCAGTCAGGACCTCAATGATCGCTGCTCGTCCATTGCACAGGCATGGGCCAAGACGACATTCCCAGACACAGGGGCATCTGCTCAGACAGAAGGAGACTTCTCTCACGCGGTTCTCACGCCATCCGGTCCCATCGCGATCACATCGGATGGCATTGGCACCAAAGTCGAGATTGCCGAACGCATGTCTCGATACGACACCTTGGGATTTGATCTTGTAGCCATGGTCGTCGATGACTTGGTCGCCGGCAGCGCTCGCCCAATGGCTCTTTCCAACATTCTCGATGTCGATCGCTTTGATGAGGAGATTGTCGACGCGCTGATGAAAGGGCTTGCAGCGGCAGCGCGAACAGCCGGCGTGATCGTCGCTGGCGGCGAGATCGCCCAACTCGGTCAGAGGATCTCGGGTTACGGAAACCAGATGCATGTCAATTGGTGCGCGACAGCCATTGGGGTCCCTCTCTCTCGGATCGCGGCAGCCGATCGTCCGCCGCGATCTGGCGATCGGGTTGTCGCCCTCGCTAGCGATGGCTTCCGAAGCAATGGTTTCACGCTGGCTCGCAGCATCTTGGAGACCCACTTGGGAGAGGCGTGGCACAATGCATCCTCAAGCACTGGCATGACCTGGGGTGATTGCCTACTCACACCTAGTCGCATCTACGCGCCTGCAATCATGAGAGCAGTTGAAGAGAGGATCCCTATCCTGGCCTGCGCTCACATTACAGGCGGGGGAATCCCGGGGAATCTTCCCCGTGTACTCCCGAAAGATGCACGGCTTCGCGTTGAATTGGATGATCTCTGGCCTCCCCACAGCGCCATGCGCGAGCTGATGCAGATGTCTGACATCGCCCCACAAGCGCTCTATGAGCAATGGAACATGGGCTCAGGATTCATCTGTATCGTGCCTCCTGACGTCGCAGATGAAATGATTGCCGTCATGCAGTGCTCTGGAGTACGCGCCCGGGTTGCGGGCTCTCTCATGACCGGAGAGGGCATCCACATCGATGCCCGGTCATGGGGTATGGGAGAGCTTCACTTTGGAGGTCAAGGATGATGCCGGACATCGTCGTTTTATCCTCTGCCCCGCGCGATTGGGCGCATGATCGTGCGGGGCAGAGGATCTCCAAGCAAGTCCGCGACGTTCTACGCACCGATCCAGGGATTGTCTCAACTGCAACGGCCTATACCATCCAGCCGTCGCCTCCAGATGCCGTTCTCTCTCTCTTGCTTGACAGCGGGCTCGGTGACACCATCCTTCAGACACTGCATGCGGGGCAGCCTGTGCGCCCAAGGGATGCCCGCTCTTTCATCGCGACCGATCGTCTGCCTGGTGTGGCCGATGATCGCGCACTCACGCTGTCGACAGTTCTCTCAGACCTCTGGGATCTGCCGCCAGCTAAGATTTCTGTCCACGTACGGGACGTGGTGTGGCTACAGTCTGTGTTGGATGACGACACGCTCCAATCCATTGCCGAGCAGGTGATTGGGAATCCTCTCATACAAAGCTTCCACTTCGGTGCAGCCAAGGACTATGAAGGGGCTGCAGAGACCCATTTCCCTGACCATCAGCCCGCCGTCACCTGCATCAATTTACCCATTCCAGACGCTGATCTGATGGAGTTGTCGAATCGTCGCCTGCTCGCCTTGTCGCTGGGGGAAATGCGTGCCATTCGCGACTACTTCAACACGCCATCCGTTCAATCCCTCCGTGCGGACGCGGGGCTAGGTATCGATGCCACGGACGTAGAACTGGAGATCCTGGCACAAACATGGTCCGAACACTGTAAGCACAAGGAGTTTCGCGCCCTCATCGAGTACACCGATCTCGAAGCAGGCAAAATCTCCTGCATTGACTCCCTGTTTGCTACCTACATCGAGGGTGCCACGAAACACGTCGCGGGCAAACTGCGCAGTTGGAAGCATGACTGGTTGCTCAAGGTCTTCAACGACAACGCCGGTGTCGTTCGCTTCGATGATGATCACGTCTTCGTATGGAAGGTGGAAACCCACAACTCACCCTCGGCTCTCGATCCTTATGGTGGCGCCATCACGGGAATCCTCGGCAACAACAGAGATCCATTCGGCACTGGCATTGGCGGAGGACGCCTGCTCTTCAACACAAACGTTCTCTGTTTCGGGATGCCCGATTCAGAGAAACCCCTCCTGTCTGGGCAGCTTCATCCGCGCCGGATCTTGCGCGGCGTACGCAAAGGCATTGAGGATGGGGGCAACCAGTGCGGCATTCCCACAGTAAATGGCGCCATCGTGTTTGACGATCGCTATGCGGGCAAGCCCCTGGTCTATTGCGGAACAGGATCACTGGCTCCCCAGTTCATTCACGGACGCACTTGGTGGGACAAGCACATTGATGCCGGCGATCGAATCGTCATGGCCGGCGGGCGTGTCGGCAAGGACGGAATTCATGGAGCCACGTTCTCGTCTTCGCAACTCGATGAGACGTCTCCACGGTCGGCTGTGCAGATCGGAAGCCCGATCACGCAGAAGCTCTTGTTTGACTTCCTCGACGCGGCCTGCAGCCTCAATCTGGTGAAGTGCAGCACAGACAACGGAGCTGGCGGCTTGTCCTCATCTGTGGGGGAATTGGCAGCACTGGTCGGCGGTGCAGACGTTAACACAAGCCTTGTCCCCCTCAAATACGCGGGCCTCGATCCGTGGGAGATCTTCGTGTCCGAATCGCAGGAGCGAATGACGCTCGTCGTCGAGCCCAAGCATTTGGGACAGCTTCTTGAACTCGCCGCGTTCTACGAGGTCGAGGCAACAGACATTGGCACGTTCACAGACACGAGACATCTGATCGTCCGCCACGCAGAAGACATCGTTGCCTGCCTGTCACTTGAGTTCTTGCATGATGGCGTGCCCCGCAAGAGATTGGACGCCGAATGGGTGCCACCGCAGGTGGCCGAGCCCGTGCTCCCGGATTCCATTGACCACAAAGACGTCATCGAACGCCTTCTTGCCGATCTGAATATCTGTTCCCGCGAGGCTGTGATTCGACAGTACGATCACGAAGTGCAGGCAGCGACAGTGATCAAGCCTCTCATGGGGCCATCGGCTGATGGCCCACAGGACGCAGCCGTGTTGCAGCCTGATCCAACCAGTGTTCGCGGAATCGCCGTCTCGAATGGGATTGCACCCCAATATGGAGATCTCGATCCATACTGCGCCGCTGCTGGCGCCTTCGATGAGGCGGTTCGCCAAATCATTGCTGTGGGAGGGCGCCTGCCTGGGCCAGATCACGATCTGTTCTGGTCAGTCAACGACAACTTCTGCGTCCCCAATTCAGTCTTCGATCCAATCGCCAATCCAGATGGCAAGCGCAAGCTCGGCGCCTTGGTGCGAATGTGCCAAGCGACTTACGACATCGCAACAGCCTATGCCGTTCCGCTGACCTCAGGGAAAGACAGCATGAAGAACGACTTCCATGCCGACGGACAGACCATTTCCGTCCCGCCGACGGTGCTTTTCTCCGCTGCAGCAGGCATTGCCGATATCCGCTGCACGATGACCACGGACTTCAAGGCGCCGGGAGACGCCATCTATCTCGTTGGAGAGACCTACGATGAGATGGGCGGGTCTGTCTTCTACCGCCTGTTCGGCGAATTGGGCGCGCACGTTCCCTGTGTTCGCCCTCTCCAAGCGCGGAGTCTCTACGAGCTTGTGGCGCAAGCTACGGCAAGGGAACTCCTGGAGTCGTGCCATGACCTCTCAGAGGGAGGATTGGCTATCGCCCTCATCGAGTCTGCGATGGGAGGACGCCTGGGGTGCAGCGTGTCTGTGTCTCCCATCGCTCAAGAGGTCGGCTTGTGCGCGGCACTGTACGCAGAGTCGCATTCCCGCTTCATCGTAACGGTTCGTCCAAGTCACGTGCCCGAATTTCAAGCCTTGATGGGCAGCCGCGCCGTGCTGTTGGGAAAGGTCACATCCCAGGACACTGTCGTGATTGAGAATGCGGACATCACCATCCTGGATGCGTTAGTGGATCGCCTGGCACGGGTTTGGAAGCATGCGCTGGGGGCGCACCTATGATGGCACCCCAAGTCTTCGTGCTTTCTGGGATGGGCATCAATTGCGAGAGAGAGACCGCTGCAGCCCTTCGCCTGGCAGGGGCATCCGTTGACATTGTCCACATCAGTTCCCTCCTGCTGGGGAGATCGAGCCTTCAAGATGCCCAGCTCGTTGTCTTTCCGGGCGGGTTCTCGTTCGGCGACCATCTGGGCGCAGGCCAAGCGCTCGCCAATCGGATTCGCTACCGCCAGATGCCAAGCAGCCAGACTCTATTCACAGAACTGGCAACATTCGTCGATGATGGCGGATTCCTTCTCGGCATCTGCAATGGCTTCCAAGTGCTGGCAAAGCTTGGTTTGGTTCCCAATACGAGAGGAAAGCATATTCAAGAGGTCTCGCTCGCTGAGAACCTATCGGGACGGTACGAGAATCGCTGGTGTCGTTTGGCTACGGCTACCGATGGACCCGCCAGATCACTGGCATCGCCGGAGCCCATCGAACTTCCCGTGCGCCATGGCGAGGGCCGCGTTGTCTTCCGAGATCGTGCGATCCGCCAATCGGTCATCGATCAGTCACTCAACTGGCTGACGTATGTGTCGCAGGACGGTGTCCCTGCAACGGCCTTCCCAGAGAATCCGAATGGTGCAGATCTCTCTTGTGCCGGTTTATGCGATCCGACAGGCCATGTATTCGGACTCATGCCTCATCCTGAAGCCTTTGCTACGCCATACATGCACTACAACTGGCCCCGGCGACGTCGGGATGAAGAGAGTTTTGAACGGAAGGCGGATGGGCTCCAGCTCGTTCGTTCCCTTCTGCGGTGGATGTCTCAAGACGGTGCGAACACTCTGGATGGACCAAGGGGGACCTTATGAAATGGAAGATCAGGCGGGCACTGCTCAGCCTCTCCGATCGAACAGGCATTGAGCCGCTCGTGCGTACGCTGCACGATCTCGGTTGCGAGATGATTACAACCGGCGGGACGGGACGCGACATTGCCGCACTTGGGCTTCCAGTCACGGATATCTCGACAGTCACAGGGAATCCTGCGGCGTTCGGCGGACGGATGAAGACGATCTCATTCCAATTCGAATCTGCGCTGTTGTTCGATCGAGACCGTGATGCGCAGGAGGCAGCCATGCTGGGCATCGAGCCGATCGATCTCGTGGTTTGCAGCCTCTACCCGTTCGCCAAACACAGGGCTTCGGGCGCCGACATGGCGACCCTGATCGAGAACATCGACATTGGCGGTCCAACGATGCTTCGTGCCGCAGCCAAGAACTACCGCTACGTCGCTGTCATCTGCGATCCAGCAGACTATGACCTCGTGGTTGACGAACTCCAGCAGCATGACGGATCCCTCAGTATCGAGACGCGAGAACGCTTGATGAGAAAAACCTTCAACCACACTGCGGACTATGATGCCATGATTGCACAGACCATGGACGAGCGAGCTGGAGAGCCGTCTCTTCGCCTCTCTTTCCCCGTCGGACGCCAACTGAAGGCAGGAGAGAATGATCAGCAGTGCGGCTGGGTATTCGGTGATGGGACCAATCCATCGCTGGCTACAGTCAAGCAGCTGGGAGGGAAACCTCTCTCGTACAACAATTACGTCGACGTACTCGGAGCGCTTGAAGCCGTACGAGACCTTCCGCGACATGCCTGTGCCGTTATCAAACACACCAACCCATGCGGCCTCTGCCATGCAGACAATCAGCGACAAGCAGCCAATTTGGCGTGGGCCGGAGATCCCGTGTCTGCGTTTGGTTCCGTAGTAGCCTTCAACACGACGGTTACGCTTGAGACCGCACAGTTTCTTCACCTGGATCATGAAGACGTCTCGCAGCGCAAGTTCACTGTAGCCGTCGTCGCCCCTGACTTTGAACCTACCGCCGTCGAATACCTAAGGCAGAAAGCGTCCCTTCGAATCCTCTGTTTCGATCCTGCCTGGGTAGCCCCATCTCGTGAATACCGCGTCCTGCCCCATGCCTGCCTCGTGCAGGAACCCGACACCACGTTGTACGAGACGTTGTCTGTTGTCACCGCGTCTCAGCCCAATGGCAACTTGTCTCTAGGGACTCCGCTTCATGATCTCGTTGTTTTTGGACAAATCGCCGCACGTCAAGTGAAGAGCAATGCCGTCGTCATTGTTGCCTCGACAGACAATGGGAGCCTGCGTCTTCTCGGCATGGGGGCCGGTCAACCCAATCGCGTGGTCTCCACCAAGCTGGCCATTGACCGAGCGCGCGCCACATTGGCGGCAGAAGTTGCCAACGGAAACGACGTCGAGTCGTACGTACGACACGGTCTGTCACAGGCACTCATGGTGTCTGAGGCCTTCTTCCCCTTCCCCGACAGCGTGGATGCAGCCGCAGAGGCAGGCATTCGCACCATCGTTCAGCCTGGAGGATCCATTCGGGATGAACAGGTGTTTGCACGCTGCGACGAATTGGGCATTGTCATGATCACAACAGGCACGAGGCACTTCAAACACTAGGAGGGATCGCACATGCGTTCACTTGGTACGTTCTCAACGTCGCAGTTGCGGTTACTGCATCGAGGCAAGGTTCGCGACAGTTTCCGTCTCGACTCAGCACACCGCCTGCTTGTGGCCACCGACCGACTGAGCGCGTTTGACCGAGTGCTCGATTCGCCCATCCCCGGCAAGGGAGCGATTCTGAACCTTCTGAGTGCCTATTGGTTCAACAAGACCCAGGACGTCGTTCCCAATCATCTCGTCCGGGTCGTTGCCGATCGAGCCATGGTCGTGCGCGAAGTCGAGCCGATACGTGTGGAGATCATTGTCCGTGCGTTCATCACTGGTTCGGCGTGGCGAATCTATACCTCAGGGCAGCGTGTCTTGTCTGGCGTGCGTCTTCCCGAGGGCTTGTCCAAGAACCAGCGCCTTGTTGAGCCCATCGTCACCCCGACAACCAAGGACGTTCACGATACGCAGATCACACCCCAAGCGATCTCCGAGACAGGGCTGGCCACAGAAGCCGTCTACCAGAGAATGGAATCAGCTGCATTGTCCCTTTTTGAGCTAGGGAGCGCGACGCTCCTGGAGCGTGGCCTTCTTCTGGTGGATACGAAGTATGAGTTCGGACTTCTCGATGGAGAGGTTGTGCTGATCGATGAAATCCATACGCCGGATTCCTCTCGGTTCTGGGCGCCGGATGACTATGCGCGCGATCCAGAGAACGTCCGGTCTTGGGACAAGGAATACGTACGCCGATGGCTGCTCGAGCAGACATCTTCAGACGATACGCCTGTGAGGCTGCCGGATGACGTCATCTCGGAAACGCACCGTCGTTACGCAGACCTGTATGAGCGAATGACACAGACAAGCGCTCCATCTGTTCCGCAAGACGCCACGGCGCAGTTCGTTGAACAATTGGTCTGCGAAGGCTTGATGAAGGACGCCTGCGTCACGATTGTGATGGGATCGCCTGCAGATCAGGATCACGCGGCATCCATCGCCAAGCATCTTGAGCCCTTCGACGTGGCTGTTCGTTTTCGCATTGCCTCAGCGCACAAGACGCCGTCCACAGTTGAGGCGATCTGCCAGCAACTCGATGCTTCCTCAGAACCCGGGGCCATCATCGCTGTCGCTGGGTTATCTAACGGCCTTGGCGGAGCATTGGCTGCGAACACGAACCTCCCTGTGATCAACTGCCCGCCGTTCTCTGACCGCACAGACATGGCTATCAATTTGGCTTCCTCACTGATGATGCCATCGTCGACTCCTGCAATGACAGTCATCAAACCGCAGAATGCCGCGCTGGCGGCGATCCGCTCACTGAACGTGCCACGACTACGGCAGTTGAGCTCGGAGCATATCCAAGCTCTCAAAGAGACACTTCAGCAGGCTGATCATGCGCTGGACAAGGAGTAGATGATGAACGTCGGTGTCTTGGGATCAGGCGCACGCGAACATGCCTTGCAGTGGTCCCTGCAGCAAGGTGAGGGAATGGATATCGTCTTCTGTTTGCCTGGAAATGGCGGCACCGCCCATAACATCAACGTCGATCCTTCAGATCACCAAGCCGTTCGCCGTGCCTGTGAGCAGTTCGATATCGATCTTCTCATCGTCGGTCCAGAAGGCCCGCTTGCTGCTGGACTCGTCGATGATTTTGAAGGGCATCGCACACGCGTATTCGGCCCCTCACGATCAGCCTCTCTCTTGGAGAGTTCCAAGATCTGGTCTAAGGAATTCATGCGGCAGGCCAACATTCCAACGGCATCCTGCGCCGCCGTGAGCACAGTCGAGGAATTCGTCGCATTTGCTGTGAGGCACGGCGACAGAGCCGTTCTCAAGGCAGACGGACTGGCTGCAGGTAAGGGGGTGGCTGTCTGCAAAGATCGCGAGGATCTGGAGTCAGCCTGGGAGCGCATCACGACGCTTCGGCCGGCAAGTGAGCGATTCCTTGCCGAGCAGGTTCTCGACGGATGGGAGCTGTCTATCCATGTCCTTACGGATGGTGCCACGTGGTGCTTGTTCCCCTCTTCTCAAGATCACAAGCCATTGCTCAACCAGGATCGTGGGCCGAATACCGGAGGCATGGGTGCCTTCTCCCCCGTTCACGAGTGCACGCCATCTCTGATCGACGAGATTTCCAGAGACATCATTAGCCCGACACTGGAGGGCCTTCGAGATCGATCAATCCCCTACTGCGGCTTCCTCTATTTCGGCCTGATGATCACGCCAGAAGGTCCCTTCCTGCTTGAGTACAACGTCCGCTTGGGGGATCCAGAGGCCCAAGTGCTCCTTCCATCACTCACGTCTGATCTGCTCCCGGCACTGCTTTCGTGCCTCGATGGGGACTTGGATTCACACGCGCTCGCCTTCGACAAGAGAGCTCTCGCCAGCATTGTTCTCGCCTCGCCCGGATATCCTGATATGCCCGAGATTGGCTATCCCATATCCGGCATCGAGCAGGCTGCCGAGACCGCGCTGGTTCTTCATGCGGGAACGACACGTCATCACGGACAGGTTCAGACATCGGGAGGACGCGTTCTCAGCGTTGTCGGACGTGGAGACGCTCTCTGTGACGCGCTTGATCAAGCCTACGCCGCCTGTGAACAGATTCGATTCACAGGCATGCACTACCGAACTGACATCGGGCGACGGAACCATCCGTGACACTCCCACGCGCTGTCATCCTGATCTCAGGCCGGGGATCGAACATGGAGGCCATTCTACGAGAGACCCAATCCGGCATTCTAGAAGGTCAATGCACCATTTGCGGCGTTCTGTCCAATCGAGAGGATGCACTTGGGATCAAGCGCGCCCAAGCTCTGGGCTTCCCCACACGCATCGTTTCATCCAAGGGGCATGATAGCACTGCCTATGGACAGAAGCTGTTGACTGCGCTTTCGGATTGGACTCCCGACGTCATCGTCCTTGCCGGATTCATGCGTATTCTGTCTAGAGACGTCATCGCCGCCTATCGCGGCCGCATCGTGAATATTCATCCAGCAGATACAGCTGCGTATCAAGGCCCCGATGGCTATGGCTGGGCTGCTTCCAACAAGCTGACCGAGACATCGATTACTGTCCATCTAGTCGACGAGGGCGTTGACACAGGCCCAGTCCTTCACCAAGAGCCCGTGTCCCTGGAAGGCGCATTCACAAGAGAAGACATCGCAGAGAGGGGATTACAGGTTGAGCACGCGCTGTACAGCCGATGCCTTGCTCAACTATTCGCCGGTCACTACGACGCTGTCATCACGAGCTTTCAGCTCCAGCGGGGAAGGGAGTAACCATGTGCGGCATCCTGGGTTTGTGGAGTCGAGAAGACGTCGCGCAGCGTCTTCTCTATGGCATGGCGACGCTTCAACACCGCGGGCAGGATGCTGCCGGAGCCGTCACCTTTGATGGCATGTTCCACATTAAGAAAGGCCATGGCTTGATCGACCAAGTGTTCGGCGAGAAACACCTTGCGCGCCTTCGCGGATGCTCGGGGCTTGGGCACATCCGCTATGCGACAAGGGGATCGACAGATCCCGTTGATGCACAGCCCGTCTACGTCAACTACCCGTACGGATTGGCGATGGTCCACAACGGCAACGTCACCAATTTCCATGCCGTTCGCGAAGCGCTCTATCGCGACCATCATCGCCTGGTCGACACATCCAATGACGTCGCGCTCCTCTTGTATGCCTTTGCCGCGCATCTTGAGCAGCGCGATCTAGCCAATCTGTCGATCGACGATCTGTTCGACTGTGTGAGGGAGACCCAGGAGTATGTTCATGGCGCCTACGCTGTCATCGCGATTGTCGCCAACCATGGCATGCTGGCATTCACAGATCCTCATGGCATTCGCCCGCTTTCGTTCGGTATCCGCGAGAAGGACGGCGATGTGGCATTCGCGTCGGAATCGTCAACATTCGATTACCTCGGATACACACATTGCGGCGACCTTGGACCTGGCGAAGCCGTTCTCATCGATAATGACATGACCATTCATCGCTATCAGGGGGTACAGAAGAAGCCCGCATTTTGCGTCTTTGAGTACATCTACTTCGCTCGCGAGGATTCCATCCTGCACGATCGGTTGGTAGCTGATGAACGTGTTCGTATGGGACACGCACTCGCTGACTCCGTTCGACAGGCCGGAATCAAGCCAGATACCGTGATTGATGTGCCCGCATCAGGCTACTTCTTTGCATCGGCTCTCGCAGAGGCATTGGGCGTTCCTTATCGCCGCGGGCTTGCCAAGAATTCCTATATCGGACGCAGTTTCATTGCCTCAACGCAAGATCGCCGTGAGCACTTGGTCAAGCAGAAGCTCAATCCCATCCGCAACGTCGTTCGTGGCAAACATGTCGCAGTTGTCGATGACTCGATTGTGCGTGGGACAACGTCGCGGCATCTCGTGACACTTCTTCGTAATGCCGGGGCAAGAGAAGTCAGCATGCTGTCCGCCGCACCCGCTATTCGCTTCCCTTGCATCTATGGGATCGACATGTCTACTCACGAGGAGTTGATCGCAGCCGACCGCTCGACCGAAGCCATCCGCGAAGCCCTTGGGGCCGACGCTGTCGTGTACCAACCGTTGGAATCCCTCATGAATCTCTACAGCGATCTTCCCTGTTGCTATGCCTGCTTCAACGGAGACTATCCCACGGGATCCTGTAGCGATGCTCTGCGTGATATCGCCCGTGAGAAGAAGGATTCAAATAGGAATTAGTCGCAATTCCTCTTCTCTTTGCCACGCATCTCAAACCGCGATCTATGGGAAACGTTGACTTAGCGACCCCTTAACTGTACATTCAAGCGTACGTTAGGAGGGTTCTGTGGCCAGACATATCCCGAAATTCATTCCTGTGACCGATCTTCGTCAGGATGTATCAGCGATCTTGCGCGCCATCCAGAATGGAGAGGAACCCATTGTCATCATGCAAAGGAGCAGGGCCGCGGCGGTCATGATTAGCGTAGATACCTACGAGCGGATGGTCTATGAGCGCGAGGTTCTTGGCATCCTGGCCATGGGAGACAAAGACATCAAGGCTGCCAAAGGCATTTCTGTTGAGCAACTGCTCGCAGAACTGGATCAGGTCGTTTCCGAGGCCTCCCCATGACCATCCAAGTTACGGATTTCGCGCGTTGGCAGCTCCGCCTTGCATGTCAGGACTTGAAGAAAGGCTCCGGGAGGCGTCACGTGCAGCTGGCACAATGCGTGCGGCAGGTGCTGTCGGATCCTGTCGCATTGGAGGGTCTGGCAGCCCCAATGTCTGGGCTCCCCGAGATACCCTTTCTTGAGGTTGTGGTTGGAGACTACCGCCTCTTCTTTCGACGTATCGATGACACCCTCTGGCTCGCCGGAGTCTGGCCTCCGCTGTATGCCGACTGAGTTGACAAGACGAACGAGTGAAGAATGCTTCAGGTAGTTGATCCCAAAGACTATCCACAGATAAAGCTGTTGGCCGATGGATTGGCAGATCAGACGATGGCTCAGGCCGTACTCGACGGGACACGTCCCGGCATCGTCGTTGCCAATGACAAAGAGATTCCCACTGCCGTCTTCATTGCGGCACCTGAGGGCGGCTTTGCCTGGACCTATCTCGCAGGATGTCCCGATGATCCTGCGTTCCAGCGCGATCTTAATCGCTGGCTGTTCGACGAGAAGGGCCTCGGCAGGGACGTCGTCTTCACATTTCTCGTCTACTCCGACGCCTCTTGGGTAGGTCTCTAGAAGAGGTCCTTGCCCCTCGTGTCGCGATTCCTGATCGAAGGCTCTATTACGCGTGTACCCAGACACCGAAGTCATGGCGAGGGGACGTCGCTGCCGGATACATCATTCGCCCAGTGGATCAGGAGTTGCTGGATTCTGATATCGAGATGCCTGAGAAGATGACGCAGTGGTTCGATCACAATTTCGGATCTCACCAAGCGTTCCTTGACAGGGGATTCGGCGCCGTCGCCATGCATAGCGAACGCATCGTCGGCTGGTGCCTGGCAGACTCAATCGCTGCAAGCCAGTCTGATATCGGTCCGGAAGTCGATGAAGCACATCGCCAGAAGGGCTTAGCCTATGGCATGACCTGCTTGACGCTGGAGCAAGGATTTGCTCGCGGATTAGAGAGGATCGGCTGGCACTGCCACGTGATCAACATCCAGTCAGTGAAGACAGCTGAGAAGGCCGGCTTCCAGTTCCAGTACGAGTACCCCGCTTATGCCGTCCACTTCGATGTGGAGAAACACACAGAATTGGCACAGATGATCGGCGACGAGATCGTTGGCAGGCGACGCACGCTCCACTAGACGGCGACCCTGCAGAGGCTCATCGCCTCTTCCAACGCGCCCTTACATTCTCTTCACACAACGAGTCCGGTGTGACCGTCCAAGCAGCTCGCGCTGCGGCTGGCTGCAACATCCTCGATGCTGCATTCTCGTGTCTGAAGCAGGCTCATGCCCTGGGGTGGATCCCCTCCGAAGAAGAGCAGCTTGCGCCAGAGTTTGCCTCGTTGAAATCGGATCCTCGGTGGTAGAATTTCGCCCCCTAGATTATCTCTATCACTTGGCCTCCAGGAGTATTCGCCTGTATCGTTAGATAAGCCAATACTTCGGGGGGATAGACATGACAGCAGGGAAAGTCGTTGCGGCGGTGTTTGGGTCGGTTTTTGCAGTCATTGCATTGGGGCTCATGATTGGAGGAGGTGCCCTGCTTTGGGCCGACCAGGAGCTCGTCGATAGCGAGGGCTATTTCAACAGCCCGTCCTATCAGCTGGATGCGCCTGCAGGGTACGCCATCGTCACAGACGAGATCGATCTTGCATCGTATCCCGGTGACTGGTGGCCTTCTGAAGTCGACGTGTCTGCACGGCTAACCCTTCGTGCCGGTGGGGGACAAGACGTCTTTGTCGGAATCGGACGCCAGGCAGACGTCGACGACTACTTGGAGAACGTATCCCATAGCATCACAAAACGACTCGGCGATCGATGGGACGACGTCCGCCTCGCGGCGCGTGCGGGCGGAATGCCAGAGATGGCACCCTCTGAAGCTGGCATCTGGGCCGCCTCTGTCCAAGGGAGCGGAGAGCAAACACTGACATGGACGCCTCAAAGAGGTCGATGGACCGTCGTCGTCATGAATGCCAGCGCTACGATGGGGGTCTCTGCCTCAGCTATAGCCAGTGTTCGTATTCCCATCCTAGGACCCATTGGTATCGGATTGCTGATTGCAGGCTTCGTGTTTGCTGTGTTCGCTGCGCTCTTATTGGTGGCGGCGACCCGCTCCAAGAGCCCCCACGTATCGACGGCAACGGCGTCTCTGAAGCCCGGCAGCTATCCTGCCACGGTGTCAGGCATCTTGGATGAGGGACTGAGCCCCGTGCTTTGGCTGATCAAGTGGTTCCTGGCCATTCCCCATTACATCGTGTTGGCGTTCTTGTGGGCGGCTTTTATCATCCTCACGTTCTTCGCTTGGATTGCCATCCTGTTCACGGGCAGGTATCCGCGCGGCATCTTCGATTTTAACGTCGGCGTGATTCGTTGGACGTGGCGCGTTGGATTCTATGCCTACAGCACATTGGCAACGGACCGCTATCCGCCATTCACGCTCCAAGATGTCGATTACCCAGCGCGCTTTGATGTCGTCTATCCCGAACAGCTGTCTCGCGGCTTGGCCTTGGTTAAGTGGTGGCTGTTGGCCATTCCCCACTACATCATCGTCGGGTTGTTCACCAGCGGGCTGTGGGCATGGACAATGGGAGACGGTGCCATAGACAATCCCGCAATCAAGCTAGGAGGCGGCCTCATCGGCATCCTGGCCATCTTGGCAGCGTTCATCCTTCTATTCACGGGCCGCTATCCTCGCGGGCTGTTTGATCTTCTCATGGGCCTCAATCGCTGGGTACTACGCGTCTGCACCTATACTGCGCTCATGCACGACGACTATCCGCCGTTCCGCCTGGACATGGGCGAAGAGGAGCCCGGAGAGAATTGAGCGGATCCACAGACGGGATACTGCCTACGCGCTGTTCTTGGGTGTCTGCTCAATGAGATCGAGCACGGTCTTTGCTGTGCTCGACAGCAGTTGAGGATTGTAGATAGCTGACAGCTGGGCTCTGTGCGGTACATGCACAAGCTCAACAAACCGCAGGTTGAGGTTGTAGCCGGACCGCACGGATGTCGGAACAATGGAATAGCCGAATCCGCTTTCGACTAATCGTAGAAGGGCATTCAGTTGACTGGTTGAGTGAACAATACGTGGCGAGAAGCCAGCGTCGTTGCAGATCTTCAGGATCTGATCCGCGAGGCTGGGAGCACACTCGCGACAGAATCCAACATACGGCTCGTCGGCCAGCGCGTCGAGCGAGATATCCGGATCGGCAGCAAGGCGATGATCGGCCGACAAAACCAAGGAGAACGTCTCTTCAAGCACGGCAAGCAAGGCCAACCCCTCCGCGTGAAGTGGCGTGCGGACAAAACCGATATCGATCAGTCCCGACGTAAGTTCCCGAATCTGCGTGTCGTTATCGAGTTCGAAGAACTCTGGATGGATTTCTGGATAGCGTTCCGATAGCTCCCGAAGAAGCCCAGGAAGGATGGAATGCATGGCCGACCCAACGTAGCCAATGCGCACGACCCCGGCCATCCCCTCTTTCATCAGGCCAACGGTATTGCGGATCAGTTCGGTTTGGGCAAAGAGATTTGTGGCCGCATCCTTGAGATAGCGGCCCGAAGGTGTCAGCGTAACACGTCGATGAGATCGATCGAACAGCCTAACTCCCAGTTCGGATTCCAGATTCATAATCTGCCGACTCAGGGGAGGCTGCTTGATAGCCAAGCGTTCGGCGGCTCGGCCGAAGTGGAGCTCTTCAGCAACCATTAAGAAGTAGCGTAGATGCCGCAGTTCCATCAATACCTCCAGGCTATCATTTTATCTATATTGTCGTATTGGAGATATTGTAGCGAGTACGTTACAGTCCGCGCAAGTGACCGAAGCTCCGCTTCATGGAGCCAGTCCGAGTGCACCAACCCGAGGAGGAATCCACTGATGCATCCGCCCCTAGATATCCTGATGAGCCATCGAACGATTCGATCCTTCAAGGCAGATCCTGTGGACGCTGAGACGCTGGATCTCATCCTGAAAGCGGGAACACGCGCGGCAACCCCTGCAGAGATGCAGTTCTACAGCCTGATTGTCGTCGATGACCCCGAAATGCTGAAGAAGCTAGACGTCCGATCCCCCGTCGCCATCGTCGCGTGTGTTGATCTTCATCGCCACAATCGATGGATGGCCATGCGCCAGGGTGCCCCGCTGCAGGGCACCACGCGTGATCTTCTGTTCTGCTTCTGGGATGTCGCCCTCACACTACAGAACATGGCCATCGCAGCAGAGAGCTTGGGACTTGGTACGCTGACTGCCATCCGAGAACTGTATGGGCTGTTTGATCTTCCAGAGGGCGTCTACCCAGCAGCCG